>JAZUIL010000187.1:0-10255 GCA_045642245.1 Bacteroidales bacterium | reverse complement strand
AGAACTGATAGACCAACTCTACGAGGAAGTTACCCAGCAGAATGATGAGGTGATCAGCGAAGATGAATCTGCAGAAAGCATTTTCATCTCCGACATCGATCCCGATAGGCTACGTACCGACCTCATGCAGATGAGTGATATTCTGCAGCAAGAAGACATGACAGGCATGCAGCCTGCCACGTCACTTGGCGCAGAAGAATCCACACGACTGATACTGCAATGGGAAAGTATCTGCCATAGCATCGAAGGTCTTCAACGCCACATGCGCGAACTGGATGCTGACATTGCCAGGATGCAGCCTTGGGGCGACTTTGACGTGGTAAAACTCGAACAGCTGAAGCAACACGACTGCCACGTCAGATTCTGGACCTTACCTGTCGACATCTTTGCCGCTCAATCCACCGAGCCATGGTATATCGAACACCAGGCTACACTTGTAAGCCAGGATGCTACCAACGCTTATTTCATCACCATCAGCATTGGCAACGAGATCCCGCAGATGCCTCTCCTTGCTCAGCAGGTCGACATCTGTCCATGTCCTGTCAGCACGCTCATCATGTTACAGACACGTGACAAAGACAGCCTCAAGCGACTGCAGACCAAGCAGGACGACTTCGCCTTAGCTCACTATGCAGAGCTACGCGAGACGCTGCGAAAGCTGCTACCCCCTGGCACCGAACTGCCGAAACAGAAACACAGCCACCGCCAGATGCTCAAGGCGAGGCTGAAGAAGATCTTCAAAAAATAACTCCTAACTCCTCACTCCTAACTCCTCACTTACATATGCTTCCTGCCGAATGGGAACCACAACGGTTCGTACAACTGACCTGGCCTCATGCTGAGACCGACTGGGCGCCTTATCTCACTGCCGCTCAGGAATGTTTCGTCAATATTGCACGCGAAGTGACTCTTCGTCAACCATTACTCATCGTCACACCTGAACCAGAAGAGGTAGAGATACAGCTGCGTAAAGCGGGTGTCAATATGCAACAAGTCGTCCTGCAAGAATGTCCGACAAACGACACTTGGGCACGTGATCATGGTTTCATCACCACACGCGACATGATGGCAGTCGGTGAAGACGAAGGTGGCAAGACGCTGACCATGCATGATTTCTGTTTCAATGGTTGGGGAATGAAGTTCGCTGCGAATCTTGATAATCAGATCAACAGTCGCGTCTTCGAAGAAGGTCTCTTCGAGGACAATGACCTGCTGACGGCATGGGATGCTAAATACGAAAACGACCGACGCATGGTGCTCGAAGGTGGATCCATCGAAAGCGATGGTGAAGGAACAATCCTGACTACGACCGAGTGTCTCCTGTCGAAGAACCGCAACGAAGGTGCAGACAAAGCCTGGTTCGAAGCTCAATTTGCTGAGGTTTTTGGCACCAAGCGTGTCCTTTGGCTCGATCACGGTTTTCTCGTTGGCGATGACACAGATTCGCACATCGATACCTTAGCACGTCTTTGTCCTGATCATACCATCGTCTATGTCCAGTGTCAGGACGAAAGCGACATCCATTATGACGAACTCAAAGCCATGGAGGATCAACTGAAGGACCTTACTACGGCAGATAGCAAGCCATACAGATTATTAGCTTTACCTATGCCAGAGGCTATTCTGGAGAGTGATTTCGAAGATGCCGTTGAAGAAGAAGGCGATCAGCGACTTCCTGCCACTTATGCCAACTTCCTCATCATCAATGGAGCAGTCCTCTACCCTACCTATCAGCAGCCAGCCAACGATGCTAAAGCCAAGGAAGTCCTTCAGCAGGCATTTCCAGGCCGCGAGATCGTAGGTATCGACTGTCGTGTACTGATCCGTCAGCATGGCTCATTGCATTGCGTCACCATGCAATTCCCTAAATAAGAACGCGCTATACGACACTGATGCAGAAACTCTTTTTCCTCCTATTATCACTCCTCTTCCTGACCGCGTGCAGCACGGCCCGGTTGAGTATGGGTATCATGCAATATGAGCGAGGAGAGTATTATGAAGCATCACAGACGCTGAAGAAAGTCTACAAGCAGACCGATGCGAAACGAGAGCGAGCAGACAAAGGCAAGACCGCCTTTTACCTGGGACTCTGTTATGAGAAACTGATGATTCCAGGGCAAGCCATACCAGCCTTCCAGAACGCGCTACGATATGATTACGACACCCTCGAAGTAGAACCACACATCGAATATCTGAAGCGTCATGTAGACGCTGACGAGAGCCGATATGAGGTCAAGCGTTTCACGCTGACCAACACACGCCGAGCCGACTTCTCTCCTGCTATCTGGGGAGAAAAAGACGACATCCTCTACTGGACCTCTTCGTCAGACAAGTCGACCGGTGACGAGCTCTCCCCTATCACTGGCACCAAATACTGCGATATCTGGAGCGTCAGCCGTGATGAGCAAGGCAAATGGAAGAAACCTACGATCGTAGAAGGCGGAGTTAATACCGCCGCTGATGAAGGTACGCCATGCTTCTCGCCTGACGGCAACACCATGTACTATACGGCAGCAGGCGGTAATGAAGGACAACCAGCCGCACCACACATCTACGTCTCACAGCGTAGCGATGCATCCTGGGGGAAAGGAACGCTCCTCAACATCGTGTCCGACACACTCAGCACCTTTGCACATCCTGCAATATCTCCCGATGGCAAATGGATCTATTTTGTGAGTGACATGCCTGGCACTTTGGGTGAGATGGATCTCTGGCGTGCACCTTTGCAAGGAGCTACGACTGTTGGCATAGCCGAGAATCTCGGAGAAAGCATCAACACTGCAGGCCGAGAGATGTTCCCAAGCTTTTCGCCTGACGGCATTCTCTATTTCAGCACGGATGGAAGAGAGACCGTTGGCGGCCTCGACCTTTATTCTGCACGAGAAGACGAATGGGGCACATGGCACGTCGAACACCTTGGAGCGCCGATGAACAGTACGGGCGATGATTTCGGTATGACCTTCTGTCGTGACACCAAAGAACAGCAGGAAGGCTGGTTCAGCAGCAACCGACAGCAAGGCAAAGGCTACGACAACATCTATTCCTTCCGCCTCCCGAGTATCAAAGTCCGTATCACCGGTTATGTATACGATACTGATGAAGAACCTGTAGCCGAAGCCATCGTCCGTGTCGTCGGCCGCAATGGCATGAACTATAAATCTCTCACCAAACCAGACGGTTCATACGAAGTCAGCATCGACCGCTCCACCGAATATGTCATGATGGCTGGCAAGAAAGACTACCTCAACCGCAAAGCGCAGTTTACCAGCGATGGTGAAGAAGAAGACGCTGACTATGAGGTGGATTTCTATCTTCCTTGTGTGGCCGAACCTGTACTGATCGACAACATCAATTACGATTATAATAAAGCTACGTTACGCGAGGAGTCCTATCCTTCGCTCGATGATCTCGTACAGCTACTCAATGAAAACCCATATACAGCCATCGAACTAGCTGCACACACCGATCGCGTCGGCTCACAGGAATTCAACGAAGATCTCTCACAACGCCGCGCTCAGTCGGTAGTCGATTACCTGATCAATCAAGGAATCAACGCTGACCGCCTCACGCCTGTCGGCTATGGCAAAGCCAAGCCAAAGATGGTGGACGAGAAACTACATGACCAATACGAATTTCTCCCCACCGGGCAGTTGCTCGATGAGGAGTTCGTAAATGCTCTTGATGCAGATCAGCAGCAGATTGCTGATCAAATTAACAGAAGGACGGAGTTTCAGGTAACGAATACGACTTGGGGGATTAAATAGGACCCTCAGGAAAGACCCTCCCCCCACCCCTCCACAAGGGAGGGGAGTGATTAGTTATCTTTTCACAAACAAAAAGGCTATACTGTCTTTGCACTTGAAAAAATGCTCGACAGTATAACCTATATTTTTTTAATAACCTAAATAATTATTAGAGTTTGTCATTAAAAGGTAATCACTCCCCTCCCTTGCGGAGGGGCCGGGGGAGGGTCCTGAGGGTCTTGAGGGTCCCCTTTAATCATCCGGCAGCATATCGTCCATTACTTCTTCTGTCTCCTGAACCTCAACCTGCTCGTCTTCTACCAGTTTTCCATTGATCTTACAAACAATACCCGGTTGGCTTCGGAGGAAATCCACCAATGACGGTGTGACTCGCACCTTATGCTGTCGGCTATAGAGTCGGACGACATAATTCTTGATCGGATCACAAACCTCGAAGAAAAGTGATGTCTGTGGTTTGGTGGCGGTAATCGACGTCGTATCCTCACCAGTACGATGGATGATAGCATCACTCATCTGACGGATCGTCGACTTGGTAAGCTGACGATGGTCAAGTACCACGGTAAGGCTCTCCATCAGGTTCTCAGACACTTCATTGAGTTGCTTGATCGAACCGATAGT
The DNA here is from genome assembly GCA_045642245.1 of Bacteroidales bacterium. Taxonomy (GTDB): domain Bacteria; phylum Bacteroidota; class Bacteroidia; order Bacteroidales; family UBA3663; genus Liminaster. The sequence continues at coordinate 5,873 of JAZUIL010000187.1, read as the reverse complement.
AAACTCTACGTCAAAGATGGTACGCGCCTCGCGGACGAATCGCTTATTCTGATACTTGGCCTGGATGTAGAGATACATTCCTTCCTTGCCAAAGCCGCGCCACGTAGGATAGGCGTTACCGAAAAGTACAAAGTCATGTTTGCCCGAATAGTCCTCAATGGTGAGGATACCATAAGGATTACCAGCACGCGATGTACCTTCACGCCAAGCAGTTACGATACCACCACAAGTAATATCACGACCCTGAATCTTACGGATACGCTCCACTTCGGCTGGATTATCAGCCAGTTCACGGAGTTTCATATCAGCCTCTTCCTTACCCTTTGGATTTGGTAGGGATTCGAGTTCTGCCATCGTAGTATTACAAGCGAACTTCAGCACCAGCTTATACTCATCGAGCGGATGTGCAGAGAGGAAGAGGCCTACCAGCTCTTTCTCGCGGTTGAGACGTTCCAACGTACTCCAACGCTCAGCCTCATCTGGCTGAGGATGATGAATATCGATCTCTACATCTTCCAGATCATCGAAGAGTGACGCCTCATTGCTCTCCTTCTCAGCCTTGAACTTCTGTCCGTATTTTACTACCTGATCGAGGAAGGACTCGCCACGTGCATTGATACTGACATACTGCTCTCGAGTGAAGGTTCCAAACGAATCGAAGGCTCCTGACATGGCCAGAGATTCGAGCGCCTTGCGGTTCAATGCGCCTTGCTCTACGCGCTCCACGAGATCGAAGATATCCTTGAACGGACCGTTGGCATTGCGCTCCTTGACCACTGCATCGGCTGCACCTTCGCCAAAGCCTTTGATACCGGCCAGACCGAAGCGTACGGCGCCTTCCTTATCGACAGAATAACGCTGACGTGAGAGGTTGATGTCCGGACCTTTGACACTCAGACCCATGGCGCGACACTCGTCCATCTGCTTGGCCAGTTCGGTCACGTTGTTGAGCGAACGTGAGAGGACGGCGGCCATATACTCTGCAGGATAGTGCGCCTTGAGGTAAGCTGTCTGGTAAGCCACCCAGGCGTAGCACACAGCATGGCTCTTGTTGAAGGCGTAGGACGCAAACTTCTCCCAGTCACCCCAAATCTTCTCGAGGATCTTCGGGTCGTGACCGTTCTTCACACCACCATCGATGAACTTAGGTTTCATGGCATCTACGATGTCCTTCTTCTTCTTACCCATGGCCTTACGCAGCGCGTCTGACTCACCACGGGTGAAGTCGGCCAGGAGGCGTGAGAGAAGCATGACCTGCTCCTGATAGACGGTGATACCATACGTATCCTTAAGGTACTTTTCCATGACTGGGATATCGTAGGTGATAGGCTCACGACCGTTCTTACGTGCGATGAAGGCCGGGATGTAATCCATAGGTCCCGGACGATACAGCGCGTTCATGGCCACGATATCGCCGATGCAGTCAGGCTGCAGCTCCTTGAGGTACTTCTGCATGCCCGGAGACTCGAACTGGAACGTACCGACGGTGCGACCTGAAGCGAAGAGCTTATAGGTCAGTTCATCATCGATCGGGATGTGGTCGATGTCAATCTCCACACCGCAGGTCTCCTTGATGTTATCGAGCGCCTCGTTTATGATACCCAAGGTCTTCAAGCCAAGGAAGTCCATCTTGATCAGGCCAGTCGATTCAATTACATGACCGTCATACTGAGTCACGAGCAACTTGGTACCATGATCATCGACCACAGAAACCGGCACGACAGTATCGATCGGATCACGGCCGATGATCATACCACAAGCATGTACACCGGTGCCACGCACGTTGCCTTCGAGCATCTGGCCGAGCTTCATGACATTACGGATGGCCGGATCAGGACTGTTGACTGCCTGCTGCATCTCTGGCACTACCTTGATACAGTTCTTTAGGTTGCACTTCAGCGCCTTGCCGTTCTCCTCAGGCATACGATCCGGCACGAGGCCTGCCAGGCGGTTAGCCTCAGGGATAGGTACCTTCTCCACGCGAGCCATATCCTTGATGACCATCTTGGTGGCCATGGTGCCGTAGGTGATGATGTGCGACACACGGTCAGCACCGTACTTCTCCTGCACCCACTCGATGACGCGGCTACGGCCATCATCGTCGAAGTCGGTATCGATATCAGGGAGTGAGATACGGTCAGGATTCAAGAAACGCTCGAAAAGGAGGTCGTATTTGATAGGGTCGATCTTCGTAATACCTAAGCAATAAGCCACGGCCGACCCGGCTGCCGATCCACGACCAGGACCGACGCTCACGCCAAGTTCCTCTCGACAAGCGCGGATAAAGTCTGACACGATGAGGAAGTAACCCGGGAAACCCATCGTCTTCATGATGTGCAGTTCGAACTTGATACGCTCCCACACATCCGGACGTAGTGCTGCTACGATCTCGTCATCGGTCATCGGCTGCGCCATCGAGTCGCCTTCGTAACCATACTCCTTTATTAAATAGTGGTTATCGCGAGCACCTTGCAGCGTGAGGTGGCGCAGGTAGTCGGCTTCGAACTTGATACGCACCACCTTGTTGATGTCGCCGTTGCCGAGTTTCTTGAACTTCTTCTTCGCGTCTTCCTCCGAGAGAACTACGTTGCCGTTCTCATCCTGCGTCATCTCGTCGAAGAGCATCTGCTCAGTGTACTTCTTTCGATAGTCCTCCTCCAGGCCGAACTCAGCAGGAATCTCGAAGTTAGGCATGATAGGGCCATTCTCGATGTCGTACTCCACACACTTGTCGATGACCTCCACGGTGTTACGGAGCGCCTCTGGCACGTCGGCCCAGAGTTCGTTCATCTCCTCGGTGGTCTTGAACCATTCCTGCTTCGTATAGCGCATACGGTTCGGATCGTCGAGGTCCTTGCCCGTATTGAGGCAGATCAGGTGGTCATGCGCCTCACCGTTCTCCTCGTCCACGAAGTGCACATCGTTAGTGGCCACCAGCTTGATGTTGTGCTTGTGAGCCATCTCTATGAGCCATGGATTGACCTTATTCTGCTTGACGATACACTCAGGGTTATAGAGTGCTTCCTTCGACGGATGGCGCTGCAGCTCGATGTAATAGTCATCGCCGAAGAGCTGCTTGTGCCAGAGGATGGCCTCCTCTGCACCAGCCAGGTCGCCGTCTTCAAACTTACGTGGCACCTCGCCACCCAGGCAGGCAGAGCAGCAGATCAGGTCTTCGTGATACTGCTCAAGCACCTTATGATCGATACGAGGACGCATGTAATAACCATCGACCCAACCGATAGACACCAGCTTGATGAGGTTCTGATAGCCGCGCTTATTCTTAGCCAGCAGGATCAGGTGCCAGCCGCTCATATCTATCTTCCCTTCGTGCAGCTCCATGCTACGACGTGCCACATAGACCTCACAGCCAAACACCGGCTTGATGCGTGGCAGACCTTCCTTCTCGCGGCCTTTGTTCTGCTTGGCAGCGATGTCGAAGAACTCTTTGATGCCGAACATATTGCCGTGATCGGTGATGGCAAAGCCAGGCATACCGTCCTTGGCAGCCTTATCAAAGAGTCGTCCGATCTTGCACTGACCGTCGAGCAATGAATATTCTGTATGTACGTGGAGATGAGCGAATGGTTCCATTGGTTTTAGTTTTAACGGGTGCAAATATAGTGATTTTTGATGAACTCTCCAAATCTATATTTAATATCTGAGCGCTATAATTATTTTTTTCACAATAAAAGCCGAAGATGCCACTCTTGTTTTGGATTATAAAATGCGCAAATAAGGGCCATAAAAGGCAATATTAATATGATAAAAGTACTAAACGATTTTCTATTGTCCTATTTTAAACCAATAATTTCAACATCGCGTACCTGATGTTGAAATTATTGAGCGTGGTATCCCTATCACGGTACCGTGACAAGGATGCCATGCCGTAAAATGTGCCGTCACGATTTCGTTTGGACTTATTTTACATCGTGAAAGGTATCTCACGATTTCGTTTGGTCCTATTTTACATCATGAAAGGTACTTCAAAATTCCTACGTTTGTCTTTTTTCTTATTTATAATTTTCTTATGAGAGTATGTTTCTTGCTCCTTTCGCCTCATTTTACTGACAATTTTATTTATTTTATCCTTTTTTGCAGGTGCTTTTCAAGTTTTATACTTATCTTTGCAGCCGAACAAGGAGTACATTCTCAAAAAAACATTTATAATAAATCATGAAGAAATCTTTCGCCCTTTTATGCGCTCTCGCAGCGCTGACTGCATGCTCTACCAAAGAGAACAACGCAGCAACCACATCGACAAAGAGTTTAGTTCTGTATTATTCACAGACTCATGCCACTGAGCAGGTTGCTAAGACCATACAGGCTCAGACAGGAGCTGATATTGAGGCTATCTCTGCCGTACAGCCTTATGACGGTGACTTCCAGCAGACCATCGCTCGCTGCCAGGAGGAAATGGCTAACGGCACTTTGCCTGAGCTCAATGAGCTGCAGAAGAATGTAGCTGACTACGACACCATCTATCTGGGCTATCCAGTATGGTTCGGCACCTATGCTCAGCCTATGGCAGCGCTGATCAAGACCAATGACTTTGCTGGTAAGGTAGTGATCCCATTCTGCACCTTTGGCAGTGGCGGCCTCAACACCAGTACCGACCAAATGAAGGCCATCCTGACTCAGGCTAAGTTCCTCCCTGGCTATGGTGTACGTAATGCTCGTATCGCAGCTGCAGAGGCTGAGGTGAAGCAGTTCCTGATCAACAGCGGCATCATTGCCGGTGAGAAGGTGGAGCTGCCTGCATTCGGTGAGCCACAGGCATTGACCGATGAAGTAAAGAGTATTTTCGAAGCTGCATGCAGCAGCTACTCAATGCCACTGGGCGAGCCTGTAGCTTATAGCTGCCGCGCCATTGAGAACGGTACAGAATATCTCTTTAGCGTAGAGAACAATGGCGCTGCGGCTGGTCAGATCTATGTTACGGCTATCGAAGGCGCTGCTCCTGAATTCACTCAGGTTGTTCGATAATACTTTCTGCAGATTCTGCAAAAAAATCAGCATCCTCGATTGTGAGGATGCTGATTTTCTTATGCTAAATTGTTAGTTTATAGTTTATAGATTAGAGTTTAGAGTAGTTAGAAAGTCTGGAAGAGAAAAGTTATTTAGTGCATAATCGGCTAGCCAAACACTAACCAACTCTAAACTAAAAAAAACTACTCTAAACTCTAATCTCTTAACTCTAAACTAAAAAAATTACAAAGCCTGCTCTACAGGGAGGACAAAAGCGCGGAGGCCAAGCATCGGCTTATCGGCGTCGATCTTACGGAGACGATCGAAGATGAGTGAGACACGATCATCTTCGCACATAGCGATGATGGCTGAGTTCATACCTGGCCATGCATGGCTGCCGTAATGAGGTTCGCCAGTCTTAGTGCCACGACCCTGTACCTGCTCAAAACAGGTAAAACCGCGCTGCATAGAACTGCTCAAGGCTTCGATCACTGATTCATGATGAGCCTGATCGTATGCTATAAAGATTGCTTTCATTTTTATAAGGGATTATAAGGGGATACCGTAGTATCCCTTAAAACAACTTACTTATTACGCTTAAAATGGTGCTTCTTTTTCTTCCACTCAGCCTCTACGCCAAGCTTATCGGCCCATGCACGACGCTCCTGACGGATCTTCATACCCTGGAATGAGCAGTATACCGAAGGAACGACGACAAGTGTCATGACGGTAGAAACAAGAAGACCACCGATGATCGAGATACCCATTGGACGCCACATCTCAGAACCCTGACCGGTACCGATAGCCATTGGCAACATACCGAGGATGGTGGTGAGGGTGGTCATCAATACAGGACGAAGACGTGAACGACCTGCCTTGACAACAGCCTGGATAACTGAGAGACC
>JAZUIL010000186.1:0-6665 GCA_045642245.1 Bacteroidales bacterium | reverse complement strand
TCTAACGACGTATACTTCGTAGTGAAGACTTGTGGCAACCTCGATTATGTTTCAGAGTTCAACGATGGTACTCCTTTTGTCAGCTATGAGAAAGTCATGGCTGCCAGCGAGGCTTATATCATCAAGGATCCAAACTGGGAGTCCTATTACCTCATCCTGGAAGGCTGTCCTGATCTGCGTAACGTATATAGCTATACCAGCCACCTGCCTATCGGCACCATCGAGCCTTGGTTCCGCTGGATCCGCACCAACGCTGGTTTCCAGAGGATGGATGAGACTGGCAAGCTGTATAAGTTCCACAACTATGGCTATTATGACGAAGGTGGCCGTTATACCATCTGTAAGTACATTGACTTCGATGGCAATCTTGTGAAGGAAGAGGCGGATGAAGAATAAGCGGATGCTTATTTTCAAAAATAATAAATATTAAATTATAAATATTATTGGTGGGACGAAACACTAAATATTATAGGTGGATCGTAAACTCTAAATGTAGATATAAAATGAGAAAATATATTACCATTCTGTCCTTCCTGATGATCAGCGGTATGCTGACAGTCATGGCGCAGGTCAAAGGACATAGTTATTACGCGCTTGAGACCTATTTAGCAGGCCAGGATGCAGAGATCCTTCTTGAGGTGGAGAACGATGGCCGCCTGGCATTGGGTCAGATCAAATATGCCAATGGCGAGAAGCCGATCCGCCTCTATGGCCATCGCAATCGCCAGGATGCTAACACCTTCGACCTGGAGGAGCATCTGGACAACGGTCAATGGACTGGCAACCTCAGCCTCAGCGTGGAGGATGGCGCCGTGAAGCGTGGTGAGTGGCGTTCGGTGACTGACGATGACGTCTTCCCTATTCAGGTCAATAAGGTCAAGTCGTTTCCTTACAATGCCGTTCGTACCTTCTTCAAGCCTGCTACGGCTGAAGATCTGAAGGGTCATTATATCAGCTACATCCGCCAGGGAAAAGCGATCAAGCAGGACCGCGCGCTCAACATCATTCCAAATGGTGAAAAGAGTGGCTTCTTCAGCGTGGAGCTCTCTGGCAGCACGTTGATGCATGGCAACTATGAGAAAACGGGTGACGACGAGTTTATGTTCACTTCGTATGTCGGAGAGAATCCTAGCACCGTCAGCGTGAAGGTATATAAGGACTTTGCCGAGCTCTCTGTTCTTATGTTAGGAGACAATCAGGACGATATGAAGGCCGAGGCCTTCTACGTACGCGAGGAAGGTGTGCAGGAGATTACCGCCTATGGCTACTATGGCCTCTTGTTCGTACGTGGACGTCTGGACGATGGCGTACCTTCGCTCATCGTAAGTCGTAAGCTGATGGCAGAAAGCAGAGAGTACTGCACGGTGGAGATTTCTCCGAATCTCAAGCCTGGACGTCATGCTATCCGTAACGTCAAAGGTCGCGTCATTGACATGTATATCGATAACATCGGCATGGACATCAATCCGGTGCTCTGTCTGCTGCTCGAAGATCATACCGTGCAGATATTACCTATCAGCTATTTCATTGAGACCGGTATCGATCTGCTGAGCGATCCATTGCCTAATATCGAGGATATCCAGAAGTTCTACTGCTATGATCCGAACTTCAAACCAGTAGAAACAGATGATGACGAAGAGAACTACGGAGATGAAGGCGCTTATATCTGGGGTATCGACTCAAAAGGCGGCTCGCATAAGTTCACTCTCTTCTTCGAAAAAGGCGACTATATCACCAATCCTGGTAAGAGTATCTCTGGCGATGGCTATCTCGGTCTCAGCCAGACCTGGGATATCCATATCATCATGAAAGAGTCGAAGGACGTCGAACTCAGCTACTTCGGCCAGTTCTGGTATATTGACGAATTTAACGACGAAGGCGAAGCTGTGATCGGCTACCGTATGAACGAGGTCCGCAACGAAAGCGATGGCCGCAATGAGATGCTGCCATGCAACGTGGAAGGTTCCTTCAAGTACAAGCATGACGAGGAGAACTGGATGAAACTCATCGTCACTCCTCTCGAAGGCCTGAAGTTCACGCCAAAGGGTAAGACCGCGGTGTATGAATACCAGGAGGCGGTAGGTTAATTTGTTAATAAGTTAATAAGTTGATAGGTTATTTTGTTATTAATTTGTTATGAAAAAGATATTTTCGCTTCTATTAATATTGGTACTCTGCTGCACCTCACTTTTCGCGGCAGAGAAGCAGGACGAGGTACGTGTACGTAATCTGGTGGAGCTGATCCATGCTCTGAAGAGTAATCGTGTGATCATCGTAGACTCGGATATTGACTTCGGCGATCAGCTGGCACAGTTCCATAACTTCAATCCCCAGCGTCTGCCAGAGCTTAGTTCTTATGACGTCATGGAGAAGCATGACCAGTATACGGATAAGATCTTCATCCACGACAACTACGACGGTTATGGTCTGTACCTTGCAGGCTTCAAGAACCTGACCATCAAGAACGAGAATCCAACAGGCATGCGTATGCTGATGCGAATCCGTCCTCGCTACGCTTACGTCCTCAGCTTCATCGGCTGTAGCGACATCACCATCGATGGCTTCGTGATGGGACACACCGACGAAGGCTACTGCGAGGGTGGCGTCCTTGATTTCTACGACTGTCAGAATGTCAACGTCAGCAACTGTGACCTCTATGGCTGTGGCATCGAGGGTATCAGCTTCCAGAAGTCACATGATCTGGTTATGACCAACACCATCATCCGCGACTGCTCTTATCAGATCATGACCATCCGAGAGAGCTACAACTGTCTCTTTGACCGTTGCTCGTTCTTCCGCAATCGTCAATTCTCTCTGCTCGACCTCATCAACGTCAAGGATCTCACCTTCCGCGGCTGTCTGATCTCTCACAACGAAGGTACTCTCTTCAACGTACAGGATGGCACGAACATCCTCTTTGAGGAGTGTAACATGATGCACTCGACGGATCAGGTCGGAGATCCAGGACCAACCAAGTTCAAGAACTGCCACTGGAGTGGTGAGTATGGCGTGAAGCGTAACGACTAATCGTTATCTACGCGCTGATAGGCAGGAGAAGAAGCGCCAAAGCTCTGGCAAGATAAAGACTGGCGAGGTGGCCAACAGGATGAATCCCCAATCGGACAACGAGAGTGGTTCGACCTCGAAGAACTCTGGCAGTTCGTTGACGATCAGGAACTGACCGACGAGGATCACGATGGCCACCAGCATGAAACCTGAACTGAAGGAAGCCTGGAAGCGTGGACGATCGATGAAGAAGTCGCGTACGTCGAAAAGGAAACAACGATCGGTACGCAGATATCGTGTATTAAAGAGATTCCAGAACTGTAAGACTACAAACGTGGTGAAGAATATGCCGTGCTCATAACCAGTGAGCGCGGCTTTTCCGTTTAAAAGATATCGCCAGACACCGACCAGGATCACGAAGAATCCTAATCCCCAGGCGCCAATGGTGATGGCCATGCCACGATCGATGATATGCGCCTTATGTGAACGTGGCTTATCGTGCAAGACGCGCTTATCGGCTGGCAGTGATGAAAGAGCGCCTGCGGCAAAGGTATCCATGATCAGGTTGACCCATAACATCTGTGTGACGTTGAGTGGAGAGTCGAGGCCGACGAAAGCGCCTAAAAGCACGATGAGACAGGCGCAGACATTGATCGTCATCTGGAAGACGATGAAGCGGCGGATGTTCAGATAGATGCTACGTCCCCACATGATGGCTTTGTTGATCGAAGCGAACGAATCGTCGATGATGGTGATGTCCGATGCATCCTTGGCACGTGACGTGCCGCTACCCATAGAAAGGCCGACCTGCGCCTTAGACAAAGCCGGTGCATCGTTGGTGCCATCGCCAGTGACGGCCACGACCTCATGATTACGCTGCAACAAACGGACGAGACGCGCCTTGTCTTCTGGACGTGCTCGTGCAATGATACGGATCTTCTCTTCACGGAGAAGCTGCTGGAGCTCTTTATCATCACGTGCAGCGAAGTCTGGTCCCTGGATGGTCTTATCGGTCTCTCCGTCGGCCAGCAAGCCAATCTGACGGCCAATCTCGTTAGCCGTACCTACGGTGTCACCGGTCACGATGATGACTTTGACGCCAGCGTCCTCCTTACACTCACGGATGGCCTCAGCGACGTCAGGACGGATAGGATCGGCAATACCTACGATGCCGACGAAGGTCAGAGGTCCGTCCTTTGCCTCTTGTTTCGGATCAGAGGCGTCTGTCTCGGCTAGTAGCTGGTAAGCGAAGCCTAAGGTTCGCATGGCACGTGACTGATAATCGGCCAGCAAAGTCATGACGCCTTCTCGGCTGGCACCTTCGGCCATCAGCTCACAGCGATCAAGGAGAATCTCTGGAGCTCCTTTTAAATAACGTACACGCGTAGCTGGCTTTCCGTCTGCTGCCGGCAGCTGTACGGTGGTCTCCATAAACTTGGTCTCAGAACTGAATGGCTGCTGGCTGAGGATCTGAGCCTGACGACGGAGTGTACGATAGTCTTTGCCTTGTGACAGGATCCATTTCAGTAACGCGCCTTCGGTAGGATTGCCGATGACGCTGTTTGTCTGTGTCTTGTCATCTGTCTTCGTCAGTTCTGCGGTGCTATTGACTGCCATGGCCATCGCCATATCCACATCGCCATAGAACTGACTGGCAACGACACTCATCTGATTCTGTGTCAGCGTGCCGGTCTTATCGGTGCAGATGACCGTAGCGGCACCCATAGTCTCACAAGCGTGGAGCTTACGTACCAGATTCTTCTCCTTGAGCATCTTTCGCATACTGAGCGCCAGGCTCACGGTGATACTCATCGGTAAGCCTTCTGGAACGGCCACCACAATGAGTGTGATGGCAATCATCAATGAGGACAGGATGAAGCTGAAGATGGCCAGCGGATCGGTATTGTTGGCCGTATTGCCATCGAAGAAGAAGAAATAGATCATACGGCCTACAACAATGAGACCGGCGATGACAAAGCTGACGACGCTGATCATCTTGCCTAACTGATCGAGCTGACGATTGAGCGGTGTCTTGACCTCCTTGCCTTCTCGTGTCAATGCCACACCTCGGCCTTCTTCGCTCTCCAGAGCGGTCTTATCGACCTGATAGAAACCATTGCCTTCGATGACGGTACTGCCACGTAACACGCGGTCAATCGGATAAGCGGCCTCATCCTCCAGATTGACGGAGGAATCTTTATCATTGGTCAATAGATCCATGCGAACGGATTTATTGGCATACGGTTCTCCGGTGAAGATACTCTCATCTACTCGAAGCGCGTTACTCTCAAGCAACACGCCATCAGCTGGCATCTGATCACCACTCTCGATACGGACAATGTCACCAACGACGACATCCATCTTGGCAATGTGATACATCTGAGGCTCTGCACCTGCCGTTGGCCTACGTAAGACCTTCACTGGCTGTGTATCCTTCACCTGATTGAGGACATCGAATTCCTTCTCTGCTTTGACCTCAAAGATGAAGCCGACACCGGTAGCCAGCAGGATGGCAAACAAAACACCAACAGGCTCAAATAACAGGTGCCAGTTGACTGTGGTATATATCTCGTAGCCGGAGACGACACACGATAGGCAAAGTGCTACCAGCAGGACGATGATGAGCGGATCGTGGAAGGTCTGCAGATAGCGACGCCAAAGTGGTTCTTTCTCTGGTTCAGGAATACGGTTCTTTCCTGCTCCATCGATCACCTCCTTACTATCGGCAGCCAACGCCAGATCCATATAGTTTTTGATTGATTCCATGTGTTTCTTCTATTAGTGGTGCAAAGATAGGATTAATTTATCGAATCGCCAAATCACCTTTATTATTTTTAATAAAATTTGTTTTTATTCCAGGGATGACTTCCTACTGACTATATCATCAATCCTTGGACGAAACAAAAAAGACGAATTGACGGATTTATTCCTTGTTTATCTTCTAAAAATTATGTTCTTTAGCAGCATTTTGCTATATTTTATCCTTTTTCTAACGATTTTTAGGAAAATATTTGCTTATTATTACCTAATTTCATACCTTTGCGCTGTCAAAATGCTAATTTTCTCAATTAAATAACACAATACACTACCATGCTTAACATTGACGAAATAATGTCAAATCTGGAGCGTAAGCATCCAGGCGAGAAAGAGTATCTGCAGGCCGTCAAGGAAGTGTTGATCTCTATCAAGGATGTCTATGACAAACATCCTGAATTCGAACGTGCTTCGCTCATCGAGCGACTCGTAGAACCAGAGCGAATCATCACTTTCCGTGTACCTTGGGTAGACGACAACGGAAAGATTCAGGTCAACCTCGGCTACCGCGTGCAGTACAACTCGGCCATCGGTCCTTACAAAGGTGGACTCCGCTTCCACGCGTCGGTCAACCTTTCGATCCTGAAGTTCCTCGGTTTCGAGCAGACCTTCAAGAATGCACTTACCACACTGCCAATGGGTGGCGGTAAAGGCGGTTCGGACTTCTCTCCTCGTGGCAAAAGCGACGGCGAGGTAATGCGATTCTGCCAGTCGTTCATGACTGAGCTCTATCGCTATGTAGGTCCTGAGGTGGATGTTCCTGCCGGAGACATCGGCGTAGGAGCTCGTGAGATCGGTTATCTCTTTGGCCAGTATAAGCGTATCACACGCGACTTCAGCGGTGT
>JAZUIL010000185.1:0-10366 GCA_045642245.1 Bacteroidales bacterium | reverse complement strand
ATGAAGGTATATGTATAGAAGTATCCTTTCTTCGCATCACCACAGAATTCTGAGTAATCGTCGGAAGTGTATAGAACGGCATATGCAATGTCTCCAGATTCAGCGTAAGGATTGATGCGGACAAGATAATAGCTCTCTTTAATCTTGTCATAGGAGTTCATGACATTGATGGTGCTATCTTTTTCATTGACAGTAAATGAGAGACTTGTACCTGGGACACCATACCAGTCTTTTATCACATAGGATCCATCATCCATTGCTGTGACGTCAACTTCAAAACACAATTGTGTTGTTGTTGCAAATGTATTGCCAGAAGGTGTCTGCCAGATAGGAGCAGGAGCAAAGAAACTCCCGGTTAATGTGCAGCAGACATAAAGCCAATGTGCAACAATACCTGCTGTAATGCCACCACAGATCTGAGCCACAATATCCTTGGCTGTCAAGTCGCGATATCCGATGGTGTCAAGCATCGCTGTGTGAGTGCTCAGGAAGCCTGACCAGCACATGCCCATGGCCGTAAATACTGCAATAGCATTACCATCTATAGATTCTTTGAACTGATCGACTAAAGAGAGTGCTGCTCCTACTGCACCGAGAGCAGTAATCGGAAATGCAACAAATCGGGAATCCTGAAAACCGAATAGCCATTCAAAGACAAAGTCTATCTTTGAGGCGAGATAAGGGAGGAGTGCAACACCTTCACGAGGACCTCCGGTATATAAACCAGATTCAAGGTCGGTGCCATTGGTAATCATAATCACGAAAGTGGTGATGATGAGTACGCCAGGAATAATGGCTAATCCGATATTGACACCATCACGACCACCATCGAGGCAGGAATTAAGAATACGTAAGAACATGGAAGGCTTTGGTCCTTCTTCTGTAGCTAACGTCGTTTCTTTTGTTGCTGTTTCAGTAGATGATGCAACATTGACAGGATTGACTTCTTCGGCCCACTCCTCTTTATAATTAGGATAGGTCTTGAGAATGAAGTGCTGCATCAGTCGGGTTGCTACAATACCACCACAGGCCGCTCCAATGATCCCTACAAAAGGTTGCCAATACCAGCCTTTCGAGATCATGAAGACAACAACAATCAGGCCCATGCCAAAGGCTGTGCCAAAATTGCAGAACGAAATAAACTGATATTTTTTGAAATAGCTGGCAAATCGTTTGTCTCGAGCCAGAGACATAATTGCCGGATTGTCGCTTAAGAATGTAAGGACTGCACCGAGCGAGGCAACGCCAGGAAGGTTATAAAGTGGTCGCATCAAAGGTCGGAGACATTTCTCTAACAGCTTGACCACCCCAAATTCAATAAAAATCTTGGAAATAGCTCCCGTAAGAACACACACAGACATCAGGTAGAATACCGTCTTCATCAACAGATCGTATGAAGTAGCCATCATGGTGTTAATCATGTTGGTTGCTCCCATCTTTGACCCCATATAGCCAAAGATGATAATGACGATCAGAAGACAAATAGCACCGTCAGGTGTATGTATCGATCGGAAACGATTTTTCCAAGATCTTTGTCGGTCCATTTTCTTATCGCTTGTCAGGAACACCGTAATTGTTCCATTGCTCTTGCTCTATGTTCTGCTTGATAAAGCCTTTGCCACTGAAGAAGTTTGTCTTCAATCTGCTAAGTACAACATGGCATGCTGAACGATGTTCGGAAAGGGCCTCCTCTTCGGCTGCAATTGCCTCACCTTCGCGAGCCATTATTTCGCAGTCCTGTTCAAGTTTCTCAATGAGAGAAAGATCAAAACCTTGTGCTTTTAAGGTAGCACTGTTTTTCTTCAATCCTTCTGCAAGTGCTAAAGCCTTTTCGATCTGTTCGCTGTAAATTCTGTTCATAGCGTCTTTGCATTTTGTAAATTCAAGATGAAATGCTCCAATGTGGCACTGGAGCCATCTAGAATAAAGGTTAATAAATATTTAGAAAAAATTTGGCAATATAGGTGAATGATATTGTTTTTTAATGTTAAAATCGCTGCAAAGATAATGCATTTTCCAATAATAAACAAAAAAAAGCACCGTTTTTTTGTGCCACTTAGCCTGAGATTCGCTAAAAAACATTATCTTCGCACAATAAAATGATTATTATACCCGCATGAAAAAGATTTCTTCTTATACCATTGAGGATTTCCGCAAGCGAAACGTGAATGATCAGCAGAGTCTGACTGAGGCGTTATCTTGGGCTTCATACAAATATTATATAGAGAATGATCCTCCTATGTCGGACTTCGAGTTCGATATGGAGTTTAAGCAGTTGCAGGCTCTTGAGGCGTCTAGTGGCATGATCCTGCCGGATTCTCCTACACAACGTGTAGGGTCAGATATTCAGGGAGGTTTTGAGAAGCATCGTCATGTCATTCCAATGCAGAGTATTGAGAATGTATATAATGATGCAGAGTTACAGGAGTGGCTTCAGTCGACTAATAAACAATTACATGCTGCTTTCCCTGGAGAAGAAGTGTCTTATACTTACGAACCGAAATATGATGGACTCTCTATCTCTTTGGTTTATATTCAAGGAAAGTTGGCCGATGCCGTGACACGAGGTAATCAGATTGAAGGAGAGTCAGTTGTTGCCAATGTCAGGACAATTCGCAACGTCCCATTACAGCTTGATGTGAATGAGGTACCTGATTATTTTGAGGTTCGAGGAGAAGTCTTGATGCCACAGGGAGCTTTTGAACGCCTTAATACTGAGAAAGGACAGGCGGGAGAGAGACCTTTTGCTAATAAACGAAATGCAGCTTCAGGTTCATTGAAGCAATTGGATCCGAAGGTCACAGCAAAACGCGGCTTAGTAGTCAATGCATATGCCGCATATAGTACGGATGTTTTATTCCAGAGTCAGATACTCAGTAGCCAGGCTCTGACACTCGAGTTGCTTGGAAGATTAGGTTTTGATTATTATCATACGCCAGGGCAACAAGCGTTCAGCGATCTTGAGGAACTGACTCGTGCCATTCATTCTTTTAATGAGGTGCGTATCTCACATCAGTTGCCATATGATTGTGATGGTGTAGTCATCAAAGTAAATCAACGTCATCATCAGGAGTTCTTGGGCCTGAATACTACATTCCCTAATTGGTGTAAAGCGCGAAAATTCCCTCAGGAAGCTCAATCAACTATGATCCGGGATGTGGTTTTCCAAGTGGGAATGACAGGACATATTACTCCGGTAGCAGAACTTGATCCGACAACGATCAGTGGATCCGTTGTATCTCGTGCTACACTCAATAATGAGAGTTATATCCGAGAGTTGGATTTACATGTAGGTGCCTTTGTCTTCGTGCAAAAAGCAGGAGAAGTAATCCCTCAGGTTACAGGTCTTGATATGGATCGTATAAAGTCTGAAACTCCAGATTTGAAGGATATTCTCTTCCCAGAGTTTTGTCCATGCTGTTCGACGAAGTTGGAGAAGAAAGGCGAATACTGGATTTGTCCAAACCACCATTGTCGAGAGCAGGCTATCCAGCGTCTGGAATACTGGTGTGGAAAGGATTGTGCGAATATCAAAGGATTAGGACCAAATGTCTTGGCTGATCTGTATGATAAACTCAACATTGCGACCGTCGATGATCTTTATCGTGTTTTTGTGCAGGAAGCCAAGTCTTTTGAACCGGATATCTTCAATCCGGATTATGTGACTTATCTGCAGCAGATGCTTGGAGAAGGATATGCAGAGAAAAGTATCAATCTGATGTTGGACGGTGTGGCTCAAAGCATTCAGACATTGACACTCGATCGAATGATTGGAGGCCTAGGTATCGATGGCATCGGCAAGATTACGGGAAAGCTCCTCGCTGAACATTTTGGTAGTTGGGAGAATTTCAGAAATGCGACGATTGAAGACCTATTGTTGATCGATGGTATTGGAGAGATAATGGCTCGTAATATCCTTGAGGCCGATTTGTCTGATTATAGTTGTATAGGGGGCGATCTTGGTTTCCAGCAGTCGTATCAACAAGCAGAGAAACTTGGAAATGCTTTAGAGGGAATGACCATTATTTTCACGGGTACGAGTTATCGTTTCAAACGAGATGAAATCAAGGCTTTCTTTGTTGGTCATGGTGCAAAATATGTCGGGAGTGTTTCTGGAAAGGTCAATTATGTCGTAATAGGAGATGCTCCGGGTCAGAATAAGCTTGATAAAGCCCGTCAGTTGGGTGTAGAAATCATTGCTGAACGTGATTTCTATGCAAAGTATAATCTATAATTGATTCTCTTTATGGAGAAATATAGAAAGGTATTTGCGTTGCTCGCAATCATAGCACTTCCTGCGTCTTTGTGTGCACAGCAGCGAAGCATGAAGGAGATACTTAAGATTGCTCAAAAGCATTTTGAGGAGATTGAAGTCTCAGAAAATGCAACTCGTTCTACCGAGAGTATACAGCTGATTCCTTCATCTCAATTAATCTCTGTATCGGCAAATCGGGAGTCTTTCTATCTCTACAATACCCAGCATGATGGCTTCGTTTTGGTGTCTGCTGATGAGCAAATGCCAGAGATTTTAGGTTATTCGACTATCGGTTATGATAAAAATAGGGGATTGCCTCCAGGATTGATGTATGTTATGAGTGGATATGCAGGATTGCTAGATAATCCGGCGGCTTCTCGCGCACCTTTCTCCGCACAGTCTTCAGTCGGGTCATATATCAAAACCGCCTGGGATCAAGGTGCCCCATATAATAATATGTGTCCGAGAGATGGACATTCCCGCGCCATGACCGGATGTGTTGCTACGGCTGCAGCTCAGCTCATGAAGTATTATGAATGGCCTAAAGCTAAACCTTCGGGTATCATAGAATATGTTACAGAGACAAAAAAGATCGATGTGTCGATCGATTTGTCCGATTATGGCTTCGCTTGGGATAAAATGCTTGATACTTATAAAGAGGGCCAATATACAAATGCTCAAGCCTCTGCCGTTTCAAAACTGATGTATGCAGTTGGCGCTGTCAGTAAGATGGATTATTCAAGTCGGGAGAGTGCTGCTTCATTTGTCGATTGTGCCAAAGGAATGAATAAGTACTTCGCTTATGATAATGATCTGTATATGTTGTTTGGAGACTTCATGAATGCAGAGCAATGGAATGAACTGATTGTCGAAGAGCTTGATAATTCTCGTCCTGTATTGATGAGCGGTATGTCAAAAGGCGAAGAGACAGGTCATGCATTTGTCCTAGATGGATATGAGACAAAGGGTGGCCGACTCTATTATCATGTTAACTGGGGGTGGAGCGGTGAAGGCGATGGCTATTATCTGGTAAATAATATGACGCCTACGGCTAGTGGCATAGGCGTAGGTATGGGTTCTTATAACGATTTCCAGATGATTGTGTTGAACTGCCAGCCAGATGATGGTAAGACGACTCCTGTATATGGTTCTGTTCAGAGTTTGGAGGTAAGCAAAGATGCTTTTGATTCTGGAGAAAATATTCTTTTTGACGTTACACTTAATTACTTGAGTTGCATGTTGTCAAAAGATTTTGATGGAACTTTATATTTTGAATTTGTCGATGAGAGAGGGAAGTCGGTGGAGGAAATATGTTTAGGAAAGGTTGAATTCCGTGCCGCAGACCCTCTTGTTGGTAGTATAGAAGGTTTGGCAGTTCCTTCTCTGGTAGATGGCATTTATACTTCCCGTATGTATGTGAAGAATGACAATGGTAAAAAGATTGACTTGTTCATTAGGGAATCTTGGCCAGTTATCCGCGTGGGAGATGTAGAGGAAAATGCTTTGCCTGGCATTCTTCAGGATAGAATTCTTGAATCTGTCACAGATTTGATGGGTATAGAAAAGAAAAACGCCAGCAATCAGAAATTGCCAGCGGGATTCTATATCATAGGTGGCCGTAAGGTCATCATTAAATGATTACGATTAGTTTTTCAGAATACTATTGAGCAGGCGAGCATCCGCATCGGCCTGCTCTTTTTGTTTCATCTGTTGTATTTGTCTAAGCATTTCTACACACTGATCTTGCAACGTCTGCAAATCTTGTATATGTGATTGCGTTTGTTCAGCGAAGGTCGTCCCTGCTTGCCCTTCCGAGATCAGCATTTTACCCTGTCCGGTGATCAGCCAGTTGGCATTGAGCATAGGATAGGCTAATAATAAACGTTCCAGGGTGCTGGTCGTCAATCCTTGTCTCTTGCTGAATGCGTTTGAAAGAAGGCCTTGGCAAAGTCCTGCAGCTCGGTTGACTTGATACACTGATAAGTCCATGTGTGAAATGAACTGTTGTAGTCGCACCATGATTGGCGGCATTTCGGTATTATCAACCTTTGTCTTCATTATTAAACTAAATAGTGGAGATTAAATAAGGAGTGTTTATTCTTGAACCTTTTCTCCTAAGGTCATTGCAATAACTTTCTGAGACTCATGGAGAAGTCGATCTACGCCGGCATCATTGCCTTCTTCTCTGGTTACTGCAGCCAAAGGCTTATGAATGGTAATCTTCAGACGATGAGGACGCATGACTTTCGATCCTTTTGGCAAGACATAATATGGGCCCTCGAGAGTCAACGGTACAACAGGAACCTTGAGCATAGCTGCCAGAGTGTAAGCTCCACGTTTGAAGGTGTGGAGATGACCATCGTTAGTGCGGGTTCCTTCAGGGAACACAATTAAGGAAGTTCCGTCCTTCAAGGTGTTAACCGCCTGGCGGAAGGTGTGCATCATACCTGTGGTGCCATGAGAGTCGACAAATATCTGTCCAGCACGTTCACAAGCTGGACCTACAAAGATGATTTTCCTCAATCCTTTGCGAAGCATCCAGCGGAAATCGTGTCCGAGGTGTCCAAAAAGAAGGAAGATATCAAAAGCTCCCTGATGGTTGGCAACGAAAACATACGAAGATTTAGGATCGATATTCTCACGACCTTCAACGGTAACGGGACATAAGGCCAGCCAACAGATGATTTTTGCCCAATATACACCAGGCCAATAACCCCAGAACTTTCCATTACCTAACCAGCATCCTACGATTGTAACGATTGATGCGATAACGGATACAATAAACATGAGTGGAACGAACACCAACCACTGGTAGATGAAAAGAAGCGGGTTGAACATATTAAAGATAGAGAAAAATCGCTTTTTTTGTTATTATTTCGCCGCAAAGATAGTTTTTTTTACAATTATTCGTACTTTTTTACTACAATTTTGACCAATGTATTGTTTTTTTTTGTTACTTTGCCCCAAAATATAACCGAAAATACAAATTAAAAACACAAAAATAATATTATGAGAACTCTTAAACAGTACGGAGGTTCAATCCTTATCTTGTTGGCAGTAGTTTTGCTTGCCGTTTCTTTCTATACTGAAATGCTTCAGGATGCTGATACTAATCATGCTGTCCTTGGTGCTGCTGCCCTGATGGTTATTGGTGGCATTCTTCTTTTGATCTTCGGCGGTAAGTCTGCTGACAAGATTGGAGGTAAGTAATCATAACCTTCCTTACAACATACCATAGTCGCGCAGAGCCGTGAGACTCTGCGCGATTTTGTAATCACAATCTGCCATTAATCCCTGAATTGAGCGCAATCGAGCAGAAATAAGATCATGATCGTGCCATCGTACCCGAAAAATCATTATATTTGCGCTGTTTTATATTAATAAGGTATTTATTTCATGCTATTGAATAAGAGGTTCACCCTCCTGCTTTTATTGTCGCTGGTGCTTTCTATGCCAATTTATGGCCAGCGTTTTACGAAGAAAGAACAGGCGTTGCGAGAAGCAAGAGCCAAAAACTATTTCTACGGACATTCATTCACTCTTTCGGCTGGCTATGTCCATAGCTGGTTGACGAAAGATGGTTTTGATGAAACAGATAAAACCTTCGGAAAGACTGGAGCTTACCAGAATACCCACGAAGCTTTTGATTTCATGTTCTCTTGGGATATTTGTCACAAGAAGTATTATGGATATCAGTTTAGCGTTGGTTATCTGCACAATGGCGGTCAGAAGGTAGTGTATTACGATAATGGAATTTATGGCCCTCAGTTGCGAGAGGATTTGACGGAAGATATCATTACACAGAATATCGAAGCGCAAATGGTGCTTCGTGGTTTTTTACCTTTGACGTATAAATCCAGACTTTCATTCAACGCCGGTCTTTATGTCGATAAACTGGTAGGTCCGAATGATTTTGCCCGTAGTTGGGATATGGGTTTGCTCGTCGGTGTTGGTTATGATTGGAAATATATCGCAACTAGTATAACTTATAAGCCTGGTGTCTATCCAAACATTATTAAAGACAGCAATACGCGTCAGGCCGCTCTTATGTTTAATGTCGGTATCCGACTTTGGAAATAAAAAGAAATATGAATTTTGAATTTTCCCCACTTACAGCCGTATCTCCTATTGACGGCCGTTACCATGGCAAGACCGAAGCCTTGAGTGATTATTTTTCTGAGTACGCTCTTATCAAATATCGTGTTCGTGTTGAGGTAGAATATTTTATTGCTCTTTGTGAACTCCCTTTGCCACAGCTTGCAACTGTAGATAAGAATGTTTTTGCAGAGTTGCGTGCTATCTATCAGAATTTTTCTCCTGCTGAGGCTCAGCGTGTAAAGGATATTGAGAAGGTGACCAATCACGATGTGAAGGCTGTGGAGTATCTTCTTAAGGAAGAGTTCGATCGCCTTGGACTTGAGCAGTATAAGGAATTTATCCATTTCGGCCTTACCAGCCAGGATATCAACAATACATCTGTGCCAATGTCTATTAAGGAGGCTGTTTATGAGGTATATCTCCCTGCACTTCAGGAAATGATTGACACCCTCGCAGGTTTCGCTGAGGAGTGGAAGGACATCCCAATGTTGGCTCGCACCCATGGTCAGCCAGCTTCTCCAACTCGTTTGGGTAAGGAGGTGATGGTCTTCGTCTATCGTCTCCGTCAGCAGGTAGAGCTTCTCAAGGCTGTCCCTGTCAGCGGTAAGTTCGGTGGTGCTACAGGTAATTTCAACGCTCATCATATTGCTTATCCAGAGCATAACTGGCGTGAATTCGGTAATAAGTTCCTTGCAGAGAAGCTCGGTATCCAGCGTGAGGAGTGGACTACACAGATTTCAAACTATGATAATCTGGCTGCAATGTTCGATGCAATGCGTCGTATTAATACCATTATCCTTGACCTCGATAAGGATTTCTGGCAGTACATCTCTATGGAGTACTTCAAGCAGAAGATTAAGGCCGGAGAGGTAGGATCGAGCGCTATGCCACATAAGGTAAATCCTATCGACTATGAGAATTCTGAGGGTAACCTTGGTATCGCAAATGCAATTCTTGATCACCTCGCAATGAAGTTGCCAGTAAGCCGACTCCAGCGTGACCTTACCGATTCTACCGTTCTTCGTAACGTCGGCGTACCTATGGGTCATATGCTGATTGCCGTTGCTAGCACTATGAAGGGACTTGGTAAGCTCCTCCTCAACGAAACTGCTATTCGTCGTGATCTTGACGCTGCATGGGCAGTTGTTGCAGAGGGTATTCAGACCATCCTCCGTCGTGAGGGTTATCCTAAGCCATACGAGACATTGAAGGCGTTGACTCGTGTCAATACAGGTATGAACGAAGAGACTATTTCTGCGTTTATCGATACTTTGAATGTAAGTGATGCTGTGAAAGCAGAACTTCATCAGTTAGCTCCATCTACTTACACTGGCATGTAATTAACATCCCTATTTTTATATTATAATTATTATCTCTAGCCGCGAGGCTACATTTGTACAACACATTATTTATTATTATGGAAGAAAATCAGAATCCACAGGCAAGCACCCCACAGGAAGGTGGAGAAGGTGCACCAAAGCGTCGTCCTCGTATCAGCGAGAGCCGCTTCAGCAATTCAGCAAGTTACGATCCACAGAACCGTCGCCCATACCAGCGCGGTGGAAACAATGACTATTCAGGATATAACCGCGGTGGCTATAGCCGTGGAGGCTATCAGGAGCGTGGTGAGGGTTATCAGCCACGTCAGGAAGGTGGTTATGAGCGTCCACAGCAGGGTGGCTATCAGAGCTATCAGCGTCCATCGCGTCCAAATAATGGCTATCGTCGTCCTTATAACAATGAGGGTGATGCATATCAGCGTCCATCTGCACCTCGTAATAATTATTCTCGTCCTTCTTACAACAATAATGGCGAGACCTATGAGCGCCCACAGCGTTCAAGTTATAACAATGATGGCCAGCAGAATGCTGGTTATGGTCGTCCACAGAGCGGTTACAGCCGTCCACAGCGCTCTGGCTATAATAATGAAGGCCAGCAGAATGGTGGCTATGGTCGTCCACAGCAGGGTGGCTATGGTCGTCCACAGCAAGGTGGTTATGGCCGTCCACAGCA
>JAZUIL010000184.1:0-8494 GCA_045642245.1 Bacteroidales bacterium | reverse complement strand
GTGTGACCTGTCTGGCACTCCGGCAGATTCAGGTATTCACGCAGCAGAGGACGATAATCCGGATGTGCACAATTCTCGATGATAGCCTCAGCACGCTCACGTGGAGACTTACCACGAAGATCAGCTACACCTTGTTCCGTAATGACTACCATGACTGAGTGTTCGCTCGAATCGACATGCGAAACGTAAGGAACGATGGCCGAAATAGCACCCTTCTTCGCCGTTGATGGACAGATGAAGATCGAAGTATAAGCATTTCGTGCAAAGTCAGCCGAACCACCGACACCGTTCATCATCGTCGTACCCATCACATGAGTAGAATTGACATTACCACAGATATCTACCTCCAAAGCCGTGTTGATGGTAATAACACCCAGGCGACGAACCAACTCAGGATGGTTAGACAACTCGTATGGTCGAAGGATGATATGCTCCTTATAGAAATCAATATTATCCATGATTCGGTCATAAACCGCATCACTCACTGCCAACGAACCCGTTGAAGCGAAGGTGCATCGACCTTTATCGATAAGCTCTACACCCTGATCCTGCAGAACCTCAGTATACAGAGTGAAAGGAGGAATCTCAGGAGCATCCTGCAGAGCTGCAAGGACTGCATTTGCAATATTACCTACACCCGACTGGATAGGCTGAAAATCCTTATGCACACGACCATGTTTCACCTCGTCAGCAAGGAACGATGCCACATTCTTACCCAACTGTTTGGTTACCTCATCAACCGGAGAGAATGGTGGAACGTTATATCGATAGTTGCAAGGAACTACTGCTACGATCTTCTTAGGATCAACTTTCAGAATAGGCGAACCGATACGATCAGAAGGCTTGTACAGAGGAATTACATCACGACGCGGAGGTGGCAGTGGAGTATAAATGTCATGCATGCCACGGATGCGGAAATCATATGCCGAATTGAGCTCAATGATGATCTTATCAGCCACCTGTGCATAGGTATCGACACATCCGACACCTCCAGAGAGTGTAATTTCGCCTAAGTCAGTAATATCAACAGCCTCGATGATACACCAGTCAATCTTACCCATGAATCCATAGCGGACATACTGTCCTACCATAGAAAGGTGCATATCTGTATAGCAGACCTCACCCGAATTGATGGACTTACGCATCGGAGCCGAGCCATTGAATGGCAAACGACGATTTACAGCCTTTGCATTGGCCAATGCATCGTCAAGAGCATCATTGGTCACAGCACCAGTGAAGAGGTTAACCTTGAAAGGGCGACCAGCCTCATGTTCTGCCTCTGCACGTTTTGCCAGAGCTGCTGGCACGACACGTGGAGTTCCGGCTGCAGTAAAGCCACTAAAACCCAAGGTATCGCCATCTTTGATGAGAGACGCAGCCTCTTCGGCGGTCATTTTGGTATAAATCATATCAAATATTTTGCTTCTTTGAAAAATTATGCCTATCTTTGCGGCGCAAAAATAATAATATTATTCGACAATAACAAATATTTTCTGCGAAATAAAGGGACGAGACTGATTATTCTAAATAATCAATCCTTTTTTGTCAAGTTAAGCGAATAATTAGGATATAAAAAAACTTGTCTACTCTCACGAGCAGACAAGCATTATTAACCTAAACCTTAACTATGATAAAAAAAGTGTATTATCATACACGTCGCAAAGGTAGTGGTATTATTGGAACATTCCAAATTTTTGACAGCAAAAATACTAAAAAAGTCAAAAATTTAACATTTCAATGACAAATTGACTACCAAAGTATATATTTTACCGATTCAAAAGTACAAGAAGATTCTATCCAATATATGAAAAAACTCTTTATCGAAACATACGGTTGCCAGATGAATGTTGCCGACTCGGAAGTAGTCGCATCCATCATGGAAACCATCGGATATGAGGTTTGTGACCAGGTAGAAGATGCAGATGCAGTCTTTATGAACACCTGCTCGGTTCGCGATAATGCCGAGCAGAAAATCTATGGTCGTCTGCAATTCTTCCAGAGCCTTAAAAGCAAGCGTGATGCTGCTTATCGCAAGGAGATTAACCGTCTCAAGAAGGCCAAGGCAACACCAGAAGAGATCAATGCAACAGTACAGCAGAAACTCATCGTAGGTGTTCTTGGTTGCATGGCCGAACGTGTACGTGAGGATCTCATTGCTCATGGTGCAGATCTCGTGGCAGGTCCTGACTCCTACCTCGATCTCCCGAACCTTGTCAGCGCTGCCGAGCAAGGCGAAGAAGCTGTCAACGTGGAGCTCTCTACCACTGAGACTTATCGCGAGATTATTCCTAAGCGTATGGGTAACACACGTATCAGTGGATTTATCAGCATCATGCGCGGCTGCAACAATTTCTGTTCTTATTGCATCGTTCCTTATACCCGTGGCCGCGAGCGTTCTCGTGCTGTAGACAGTATCCTCAACGAGCTGAATGATCTTAGGAATAAAGGATTCAAAGAGGTCACACTCCTTGGCCAGAATGTTAATAGCTACCTTTGGGAACCCACTGTTTGCAACTCTCAAAACTCCCTCCCTACGAGGGAGGGTTGGGGTGGGTCCTCCCCTGTAGATTTTGCCGATCTTCTGAATATCGTAGCCGAAGCTGCTCCAGAGATGCGTATCCGCTTCTCAACCTCTAATCCTCACGATCTTACAGACAAGATCATCGAGGCCATGGCTTCGCACAAGAATATCTGCAACCATCTGCATCTCTGTGTCCAAAGCGGTTCGAATGCTATACTTAAGAAGATGAATCGCAAGTACACGCGCGAATGGTATTTGGACAGAATCACAGCTTTACGCAAGGCTATCCCAGATTGCGGAATCTCCACTGACGTCTTCTGTGGCTTCTGTGGTGAAACTCTTGAAGATCAAGCCGACACGCTATCTCTGATGCGTGAGGTTGGTTACGACTCAGCCTTTATGTTCAAATACTCTGAGCGTCCTGGCACCTACGCTGCGCGTCATTACGAAGATGATGTGCCAGAAGAAGAGAAAATCCGCCGTCTCAATGAAATCATCGCACTCCAGAACGAGCTTTCTCTTGCGTCAAACAAACGTGACATCGGTAAGACCTTTGAGGTGCTCGTAGAAGGATATTCGAAGCGTAGTCGCGAACAGCTCTGCGGTCGCACTCAGCAGAATAAGATGATCGTCTTTCCTAAAGGCGATGCAAAGGCTGGCGACTTCGTCATGGTTCGCGTCACAGAAGCTTCTTCTGCAACGCTGATTGGCGAACTGGTATAAAAATAGTTGACTTAATTATTTCAACATACAAGAAAGACTGCTACACAGGTTTGTGTGGCAGTCTTTTTTCGAAAGCGACCATCATAGAGTCATAATGAGTACTCACGAATTCAAAAGCTCCTATTCTATGGCTAAAATATGACCAAACGAATTCGTGTAGTCCTATTTTGCGCGTAAAATAGGACATTAGGATTTCGTGTGTTCCTATTATTGAACTAAAATAGGAACATAGGAATTCGTCTGATCCCTTTTTAGTTCAATAATTTCAACATCGCGTACCTAGTGTTGAAATTATATGACAAAAAAAACTCCTCGCTGCGAAACAGCGAGGAGCAATATAAAGTAATGTGGAATTACTTACTTTTGACGCTTAATCTTACGAATCAGCATCTTGGTAATTACTTACCAGCGAGCTTGTCGCGGAGAGCTGCGAGAGCGTCGATGTCACCGAGAGTTGTCTTCTCGATAGTTGGCATCTGAACCTTCTCCTCCTTTGGAGCTGCAGCTGCAGCAGCCTTAGCAGCTGCGCGCTTCTCTGCCTGAGCCTTACGCTGCTCAGCCTTCTGCTCATCCTCGAAGATACGAGAGTGAGAGAGGATGATGCGACGGTTGTCCTTGTTGAACTCGATTACCTTGAACTCAAGAGTCTCGCCAGCCTTAGGCTGTGAGCCGTCCTGCTTCTGGAGGTGCTTTGGAGTAGCGAAGCCCTCAACACCCTCCTCGAGAGAGATAACTGCACCCTTGTCGATGAGCTCAGCGATGGTACCCTGGTGAACTGAACCAACAGTGTACTTGGTCTCGATAGCGTTCCAAGGATTCTCCTCGAGCTGCTTGTGACCAAGGCTGAGACGACGGTTCTCCTTGTCGATCTCAAGTACGCGTACCTGGATAGGAGCACCGATCTGGGTGAACTCTGAAGGATGCTTAACCTTCTTGGTCCAAGAGAGGTCGCTGATGTGGATAAGACCCTCAACGCCATCCTCGATCTCAACGAATACGCCGAAGTTGGTGAAGTTGCGAACCTTAGCCTCGTGGTCAGAACCAACAGGATACTTAACCTCGATGTCAGCCCATGGATCAGCCTTAAGCTGCTTGAGACCGAGAGACATCTTGCGCTCCTCACGAGAGAGGGTCAAGATAACTGCCTCTACTTCATCACCTACCTTGAGGAGATCGTTAGCCGAGCGAACGTGCTGGCTCCAAGACATCTCAGATACGTGGATGAGACCCTCAACACCAGCTGCGATCTCAACGAATGCACCGTAGTCAGCCATAACGACAACCTTACCCTTAACCTTGTCACCAACCTGGAGGTTAGCGTCAAGTGCATCCCATGGATGTGGGGTAAGCTGCTTCAAGCCGAGAGCGATACGCTTCTTCTCGTCATCGAAGTCGAGAATAACAACGTTGATCTTCTGGTCGAGTGCAACAACCTCCTTTGGATCGCTTACGCGGCCCCAAGAGAGATCGGTGATATGAATGAGACCGTCAACGCCACCGAGGTCGATGAATACACCGTAAGAGGTGATATTCTTAACAGTACCCTCGATAACCTGGCCCTTCTGAAGCTGAGACATAATCTCCTTCTTCTTCTCCTCGAGCTCTGCCTCGATGAGGACCTTGTGAGAAACAACAACGTTACGGTACTCCTGGTTGATCTTAACAACCTTGAATTCCATTGTCTTGTTGACGAATACGTCATAGTCACGGATTGGCTTAACGTCGATCTGTGAACCTGGGAGGAATGCCTCGATGCCGAATACGTCAACGATCATACCGCCCTTAGTGCGACACTTAACGAAGCCGGTGATAACCTCCTCGTTCTCGAGAGCCTCGTTAACACGAGCCCAAGAAGTAGTGGCGCGAGCCTTCTTGTGTGAAAGTACGAGCTGGCCTGCACGGTTCTCGCAAGAATCGATGTAAACCTCAACCTCATCACCAATCTTAAGATCTGGGTTGTAACGGAACTCAGATGCTGGGATGACGCCCTCGCTCTTGTAGCCAACGTTTACGATAACCTCACGCTTGTTGATGCCGGTTACAGTACCTTTAACTACTTCGTTTGCATTAATAGAGCTCAAGGTCTGCTCGTATGAAGCAGCCTGCTCCTCCTTACTCATCGAGGTAAGGGTCTCGCCGCTTTCGTAAGCTTCCCAATCGAAATCCTCGATAGCGGTGTTCTTTAAATTGTTAGACATAAAATAAAATTTGGATGTGCCGCTAGTGACACAATCGGGCGCAAAGTTATGAAATAAAAAGGAAAAAGAAAAAGGGAAAAGGGAAAAATATAATAATCTTTATTAATTTAAATAGGTATTTTTGCTTTTGACAGATAGACATAACATTTATTGATAAAAAATCCGCCAATCCCGAAGGAATGGCGGACATATATATGATCGCTATTAAGCTATCAGTAAATCAAGGGATCAAATTAGATCTCTGAGAAGTACTTGATAGTGCGAACCATCTGTGAGGTGTATGAGTTCTCGTTGTCGTACCAAGAAACAACCTGTACCTGATAGGTATCCTCGTCGATCTTGCTAACCATGGTCTGGGTAGCGTCGAAGAGTGAACCGAACTTCATACCGATGATGTCGCTAGAAACGATCTGATCCTCAGTGTAACCGTAAGACTCGGTCTGAGCAGCCTTCATAGCAGCGTTGATACCCTCAACAGTAACGTCCTTGCCCTTAACTACAGCAACGAGGATGGTGGTAGAACCAGTTGGGGTTGGGACACGCTGAGCAGAGCCGATGAGCTTGCCGTTGAGTTCAGGGATAACGAGGCCGATAGCCTTAGCAGCGCCAGTTGAGTTAGGAACGATGTTCTGAGCACCTGCACGTGAACGACGGAGATCACCCTTGCGCTGTGGGCCGTCGAGGATCATCTGATCACCAGTGTAAGCGTGGATGGTTGACATGATACCTGAAGCGATAGGAGCGTAGTTGTTGAGGGCAGCTGCCATAGGAGCGAGGCAGTTGGTGGTGCAAGAAGCAGCAGAGATAACCTTATCCTCAGCGGTGAGGGTGGTGTGGTTAACGTTGTAAACGATGGTTGGGAGGTCCTTACCAGCAGGAGCAGAGATAACAACCTTCTTAGCACCAGCAGCGAGGTGAGCAGAAGCCTTCTCCTTTGAGGTATAGAAACCGGTGCACTCGAGAACTACGTCTACGTCGTTAGCAGCCCATGGGCAGTTAGCAGCGTCCTTCTCAGCAGAGATCTTGATCTCCTTACCGTCAACGATGATAGAGTTCTCAGTTGCCTCTACAGTGTGCTTGCCCTCACCGAACTTGCCAGCGAAACCACCCTGAGCGGTATCATACTTGAGAAGGTGAGCGAGCATTGCTGGAGAAGTAAGGTCGTTGATTGCAACTACCTCATAACCCTCAGCCTCAAACATCTGACGGAATGCGAGACGACCGATGCGGCCGAAACCGTTAATAGCTACTTTTGTCATTTTCGTAAATGATTTTGATTGTTTGTATAAAATAAATGGGTATTAAACTCTCGATTTTGTCTTTAGACAGCGCAAAGATAATATAAATATGATTTAAAACCTCAAAAAGGATGTAATAAGTTGCAAAAAAAGTCTATTTGACTTACAGTTTGCCAAATAGACTTTACTATTTTTAAAGATATTCAGTCACTTTCACTTTCTGAAAAGGATACTGGAATCTCCATAACTCAGGAATCTGAAATCATGATCAAGTGCATATCGATAGATATTGTGCCAGTTTTCTCCCTCAAGACTAGCGCCATCGACCAAAGCGCTGACAAGCAACAGCAACGTGCTCTGTGGCATGTGGAAATTGGTGACGATTCCATCAATAATTCGGTACTGGAACCCTGGAGCGATGAGAATCTGAGTGGCCGTAACAAGCGCTTCCTGATGAGTGATATCCAGATGCTTAAGAATAGCCTCTAGAGACTCTGTCAACGTCAAAGTATGTTCCTGCTCATAAGGTTCCCATTGATGCACAATAAGCTCATCACCTTGCAAGTCAGGATTTGCATGCAGTTTTTCTCCAATATAATATAAGGATTCCAGAGTACGGACGCTGGTCGTGCCGGTGGCGATCAAGAGGGGACTCTCCCCCGACCCCTCCCTAGGGAGGGGAGTAATAACCTCTGCTTGACGTTTCTTAAAGGCGAGGATGTTGTAGATCACGCTCTTCGGCACTGAGATAAACTCGGTATGCATGTCGTGGCCTTCGATGGTCTCACTCTTGACCGGTTTGAAAGTACCGGCACCGACATGCAAGGTAAGATATTGCAACGAACATTCTTTCTTTGCCAAAGCATCAAGGACCTCAGGGGTATAATGTAAACCTGCTGTAGGAGCTGCCACAGAACCCTGAATCTCAGAATAGACCGTCTGATATGTTTTCTTATCGCTTTCTTCGGTTTCGCGATTCAAGTATGGAGGAATCGGAAGCTCTCCCATCGCATCAAGCAACTGAGCGAAAGAATAACCTCCTGACCAGTAGAATCGAATTTTCTGAGACGGACCGAGTTCGCCAGCTCGTTCACAATTCAGTGTCACCTCATTACCATCTGGCATATTCACCGAGAGAGAGAGGCTTCCCTCCTTCCATTTCTTACTATTTCCCACAAGACATGTCCACTCGCATTCTGCCACAGACGCGAAATTCAGCTGATAGTCTTTTGGAGCCTCCGGTTCCAGACAGAAAATCTCCACAACGCCACCTGTCGGCTTGCGGAAATGAAGGCGAGCCTGTATGACCTTGGTATTATTGAAAACAATCATCGAACCGGCAGGAATCTGATCCGGAAGTTCAAAGAAACGATGTTCCTCGATCGTTCCTCCAGCCTTCTCTTCTGCACCTTCAGACGCCGACGGATGCCAGACAAGAAGCTTCGACTGATCGCGTTGCGAGAGAGGATATTTAGCTATCCGCTCGTCAGGAAGTGGATAGTCATAGTTCTTGATTTCTATATTTCGAGGGTCAATTATAGTCATTATACATTATAATTTAAATGAAATGTGGCCGCAAAGTTATGCAAAATTCTTCTTTTATCAAAATAAATTTTGCGAAAAGGATAAAAATTGGTAAATTTGCACGCGCAAAAATAAAAGTATATGAAAATTGGAGATAAAGTAAGATTCCTCGACGCTCAGGGAGGTGGCACTGTCAAGGGCTTTGACAGCAAAGGTCTCGTAATGGTGGAAGACGAGGATGGCTTCGAGATACCAACGCTTGCCTCACAATGTGTAGTGGTGAGTGAGGA
>JAZUIL010000183.1:0-2783 GCA_045642245.1 Bacteroidales bacterium | reverse complement strand
TGCCAGTAAGGAGTCTCGTTCACAGGTAGCATGCTGACCACAGCATTCCTCTGGAACTTCTTTTGTTACTTCGAGGGGAGAGGTCTCATCGGGTTTTGCAGTACCTTCTGCTACACGTTTTTCATACCGTTTGTGTCCGATAAAACTCACTCCACCAACAATGACGAGTAAGGCAATTAATGATATGATCAAATAAACCATTTTATATCTTTCTGTTCGACAGATTTGTCTTTTATTATTCCTTATTCCCCGATGCTGCTAATGTTGAATCCAGCTTTTTTTAGATCATTCCAAAATGAAGGATATGATTTACTGACGACTGCAGGATCATCGATGAGGATTGATCCGCGTTTGAGCGCAAAAGGAGCAAAAGCCATTGCCATACGATGGTCTTTGTAGGTAGAAATGACAGGAGCGATCTCTTCTTCACATCGCTCACCATCCCATGACATTACAATGGTAGAGTCAACATTTTTATCTTTGATCACATAACCTAGTTTGTGCAACTCTGTCTCAAGCGCAGCCACACGATCAGTCTCTTTGATACGTAATGTGTGGAGACCAGAGATACAGAATGGCTGATTAAGTGCACAGCAGGCAGCAATGACAGTTTGAGCCAAATCTGGTTGCGAGGTGAGATTCAGATTCAGTACGTCTGGATGTTTCTTGATTTCCTTAAAAAAATCCGCAATGGCAGAATCTCCTTGCAAACTATGATCAAAGAGTCCTTCCAGTTGGATGCTTGTTTCCGATGTCGACTGATTGTCATTTGCCAACGCCATAATCTGATACCAGTAACTTGATGCACTCCAGTCACTTTCGATAAAGTATTCCCTCGCCTGATAAATCTGTGGCGCTACGTTGATGATCATTGACTCACGGTCCCACTCTGTCATAATGCCATATTCCTGCATCATACTCAGTGTCATTTCGATATATGGGACAGAAGTTACTTTCCCTGTCAATGACAATTTTAGACCATTGATGAGGGTAGGAGCGATCATTAGGAGTGCAGAGATATACTGGCTTGACACACTTCCATCGATGCTCAACTGACCACCTTGCAGTTGACGCCCATGTATACGGAGAGGTGGACAACCTTCTGTCTCCAGATATTCAATCTTTGCACCCAGAGTACGTAGTGCCTCAACAAGCAATGCGATCGGACGTTTCTTCATTCTTTCCGAGCCAGTCATCACAACCTCAGCGTTAGGTCTAGAGGCGAAGTATGCTGTCAAGAAGCGCATTGACGTACCTGCCGCACCGATGTCTACGATACGAGCACCATCTGTTGCAAAAATATATTTTGACGAATCTGTGTCAAAGGCCGCCAGCATTACTTGCGTGTCGTCACAGTCACTGATATGTTTCAACTGACTATTACCTCCAGCCAGCGCATTCATGATGAGAGCGCGGTTGGAGAGACTCTTTGAGGCAGGCAAGTCTATGCTGAGGCCTTGGGGTAATTGCTTAGGAGCAGTTACTTTGTATTGCATTCTTATTAAGTTTATTCTGCTACAATCTTACAGATGTTGACGATGGTCATCATTGCTTTTTCCATACTCTGGATAGGTACGTACTCGTAACGGCCATGCATGTTCATGCCACCAGCAAAGATGTTAGGACATGGCAACCCTTTGAATGAGAGCTGAGCACCATCTGTGCCACCACGGATAGGCTGAACCTTTACAGGAACACCAGCTTCGAGCATAGCTTGTTTCGCAATTTCGGTGATGCTCTTCCATCCCTTTTTGATATTTTCAGCGTCAGCCTCCTGTACTTTTTCGAGCATGTTATAATATTGATCTTTCAATACTACCTCGCAAGCTCCAGGATACTGTGCATTGATGTTGTCGGCAACGTTAAGCATATTCTGTTTGCGAGCCTCAAAGAACTGACGATCGTGGTCACGGATGATATAGTTAAGAGAAGCAGACTCCACACCACCTTCCATATGGATGAGATGGTAGAAGCCTTCGTAGCCTTCGGTATGCTCAGGACGCTCTTCCTCTGGCAACTGGCCAGCGAACTCAAGTGCGAGGAGCGCGGCATTGATCATTTTATCTTTAGCAGTGCCCGGATGCACGTTTGCACCCTTGAAAGTAACCTTTGCAGAAGCAGCATTGAAGTTCTCGAACTCAAGTTCTCCAACCTCACCACCATCCATTGTGTATGCAAAGTCGCAACCGAAAAGCTCTACATTGAACTTATGAGCACCGAGGCCGATCTCTTCATCCGGATTGAATGCGATACGGATCTTGCCATGTTTGATCTCTGGATGCTGACGTAGATACATCATAGCCGTGATGATTTCTGCAATACCTGCTTTGTCATCGGCACCGAGCAGGGTAGTACCATCGGTTACGATAAGGTCTTCACCAACGTGGCTCAGCAATTCTGGGAATACCTCTGTCTTCATAACGATATTCTCTTCAGCATTGAGGACAATGTCCTTGCCATCATATTTCTCGATGATACGAGGCTTTACATCCTTGCCACACATATCAGGCGCTGTATCCATATGTGCGATGAAGCCGACGGTTGGTACATCCTTGCTGGTATCATCCAGGTTTGCCGGAACGGTGGCATAGACATAACCTACCTCGTCACATACAACGTCATCAAAACCTAACGCTTCAAGTTCATCGCGCAACTGCTTGGCAAATACCATCTGTCCAGGGGTACTTGGTGTAACACCACTCTCTTCATCACTCGTTGTGAAGACTTTTACATACTTCAAGAATCTTTCTACAAGTTCCATATCATTTGTGTTTTTTATGTCT
>JAZUIL010000182.1:0-2011 GCA_045642245.1 Bacteroidales bacterium | reverse complement strand
CTTTCCATATTCCGGATGGTTACGATCCCATGGCGAAAGGTAAACGGCAAACTTCAAGCCTTCTTCACGGCAGGCTTCTGCCAATTCTGCAACCACATCGCCCTTGCCATCCTTCCAAGGTGCTGATTTAACGCTGTAATCTGTATATTCCGATGGCCACATACAGAAGCCACAATGGTGCTTGGCAGTGAAAATGATTCCTTTCATTCCGGCTGCCTTGCAGGTCTTGACCCATTGACGGGTGTCAAGGTTCGAAGGGTTGAAAAGAGCTACGTCCTCATCGCCGAATCCCCATTCCTGATCGGTATAGGTATTGAGCGAATAGTGCAGGAAAGCGTACATCTCCATGTCCTGCAATGCCAGCTGATCCTCGGTTGGCAGAGGGCCGAAGGGTTCGATCTGAGGCTTATCCGTACAAGCCGATAGCAGAATAGTAGCAAGTACGCCAGATATAATTTTACTTTTCATAACTGTTTTGTATTCAAATTCATACATAGGGTAACATTATTTTCTCCTCAATGGGAGTGGTAAGGGGAAGGTTTTCAGGATGAAACCGTATTCATATTTCTGATTACCCGGCAAAGTGTATTCTGGCAACGTGCGGCTTCCCCAGGTGTTGATACCACCTACGCCATGCACGTTGAGGTCGATGTTCATGTGTAATGTTCCGTCACGATGGATGTCCTGCGGATGGCGATGGCCTTTATCCAGCTCTTCGTCGGCATAGTCGTGTGCATTGAAGCAGAGTGGCTGAAGACCTTCGATTTTGAGAGTATGACGGCTCGTGTTGGTGCGGATGATGCGTGTGTCGCAGCGATAACCATTATCCTGCGGACGGATGTATTCCGTCTTCATCTCATCGAGAGAGAGGAAGTATGCTCCAATGTGTTGCGACAGCTTGCGATCAGGATAGTTCTCGTATGGGCCACGACCCACATATATTATATTATTATCAATGCTGTTGACTGCCATTCGCATACCGAACTTCGGGATGAGTGGGATGTCATCGTCCGTTGGTACGTATGAGGCGTGAACCAGGATCTCACCATCGTTGTTGATCTCATAGCGTAGCGTATAGTCGGCACCAATAGGAAGCGACATCAGGAATTCCACAATGAGTTTGTGCTTGCCTCTCTCGATACGAACGTCCTTCATTTCGCGTTTGGCTGCACAATCCATCCAGACTCCCAATCGTTCACGGAAACCTGCCTTCCACTGGTTGTCATTCTCTGGTTTCCAGAAGTAGGGTTCAAGAGGCTGGGCAAGCAGCGGTTCTCCATCCATGACGATCTGTTGCAGAGCTCCATTTGTAGCATCAAAAGAGATGACACCTCGCTGGGTCTCGACTTTCAGCAAATCCTCCTCACGTGTCGCTTTAGGAGCTTTACGACTGGTGGCGATGCCGATAGGGTAACGGTAGTCACCGAGTTCAAAGCTCTCATGAGCAATGACCGTTCCTTTCTTTCCCCAAGGCTTATCTTCGCGCAATACGGCTTGGACGTTGACGATGCTGTCAGTTCCTTCGTATCGATGGCCGGTGATGATGTAGTCGAAGTCATCCACACTTACGAACGGATCCATGCTCACTTTCTTCACCTCCCCATTCTCATAACTGAAATGTATCGGCTGATAGACATACTGCACCTCATAGAAATGCGGATTAGGCCGACGGTCAGGCCCTACAATACCGTTGATCAGGAAGTTGTCATCATTAGGTCTGTCTCCGAAGTCACCACCATACGCCCAGAACTCATCGGCATGTTTCGTGAGTTCTGCGGTATAAGGTCGGCCAAACAAAACATTGCGCGACCCATCATTGATAGCCTGTGCAGAAGCCGATTTTTCATTTTTCACTTTTACCTTTTCATTTGGCATCGCTATTCCCTGATCAACCCAATCCCAGATAGCCGCGCCACAGATGCTGGAATCTGCATAGATCACATCCCAGTACTGCTTGAAGTGACCCATCGAGTTACCCATGGCATGAGCATATTCACGAGCAATCATCGGC
>JAZUIL010000181.1:0-4597 GCA_045642245.1 Bacteroidales bacterium | reverse complement strand
TCGAAATCCATAGAACATCCCACATCCTCCACAACGAGGCGATAACGACCTGGCACACTCTCACGGAAGTCAATGTTCCAGACGTTAGAACCGGCCATATTCTTCTTGTTAGCTTCCTGATCGGAAGCTGACGCTTCCTTCCAGAATCCTACTTTACCGACTGGCTTTTTCTTGCCGGTCTTTACATTATATAAATATACTTTGCGGCCTTCGAAAGCCTTATAGTCACGCTGGCCGCCCTCACCTAACCAGAGATAGAGATCTGCAGCCTTGACAGGTTCGGCTGGCTGATAACCGAGAATATTCACATGAACAGCCTCTGACTGCGAGGTCCAGATATCGAACTTTACCTCAGCTTCCTTAGTATCTGAACCGACACCGTCAGGAATCGACACACGATAGGTACAACCCTGTTTCATGGACTGAGGAAGACGTAGGAAGATCCAATGATCGAGCTCGCTGGTCAATGTGTTGTCAGTATTCATCGGCTTCGACTTACGATAAGCCTCTACTGCCACCTGCTGGCCATAGGTCTTGTCATTCGCAGAAGAAATAGTCCATCCTGCAGCCTTGGTTGCGATAGCAGCATCAAGTCGTGGACCGAAGACCTTGAGGGTGTCATCACCTGGAGAAAAAGAGTGTCCGAGATAAGCACTTGGACCTGTAGCGTCATCACGATAGCGTACTTCTCCATCACGGAAATGCACCATCAGGTAGTCTTTATCGACCACCTTGACGCCTAATAGTTTTGTAGCCGACACTGACTGGGACGAAAGAACTGCAATACCTAAGAGAGCTGCAGTAAATAAGGATTTAATTCTCATGAATCGATGAATTTATTATAAGGTATTATTAAGTATTTTTTGATTGTTTCATACCTCGGAAGATCAGCCATGCACCAATCAGTACGAATGGAATGCTAAGCAACTGGCCCATATTAAGAAGCATATCCTCCTCAAAGGCCTCCTGCACGTTTTTGAGATACTCAATGAAGAAACGAGTGCCGAAAATACCGATCAGGAAGGTTCCAAAGATCACACCATTATGCTTACCTGCCTGCGTGAACTTATAAAGGCTATAGCAAACTACAAACACCAGCAAGTAGCACAATGCTTCGTAGATCTGTGTTGGGTGAGAAGGATTACAGTAGATTGGTTCAGCACCACGCTCCCATGCATGAATGTTCTGCACAAAGCGCATGGCCCAAGGAAGAGATGTCTCATGGCCATAGATCTCGTGATTGAACAGATTACCCATACGGATCAATGCAGCCACTGGAGCTACAGCAATAGAGAGGCGATCAAGCAACCAAAGCTTATTGAGTTTGTCCTTGCTTGCATAATACATCACAGCAGCGATCACACCGATCGTACCGCCATGACTGGCCAGACCTCCCTTCCAGGTCTTAAAAATCTCCAAAGGATTAGCCAGATAATAACCCGGATCATAGAAAAGACAATGTCCCAGACGCGCACCTACCAACGTACCTACAAAACAGGCGATGAAAAGATAATACACACGCTCAGGATCGAGACCTTCACGTTTATAGACCCACTCCATGATCTTTACGCCAATAGCGAAACCGATGATAAACATCAGTGCATACCAACGAAGTGTGAAACCTCCGACAAGAGGGATATCATCAGGAACAGAAAAAATGATAGGCTTAGCGCCCCAAGTTATCTCGGCTAACATACAGATTAAATATAGAATTTAAAATGTAAAAAAGTAATTGATAATGTAATTTGTAAAAATAATATCGGTGCAAAGATAACGGAAAAACTGCGAAAAACAAAATTTAATACAAATTATTTGGCGAATTTACTTTTTTCTCCTACCTTTGCCACGATATATTCACCGTATGGAAACTATTAGTCTGCAGCAACTCAATCAAAGGGTGGCAAGCGTCATTCAGGAGACGTTTGCAGAAGCTATATGGATTACGGCAGAACTCAGCGATGTACGTGTGGCGAATAACGGTCATTGCTATATGCAGTTGGTCGAGAAAGATCCGAAACGTGGCACGATGCTGGCCTTTGCAAATGCTCATATATGGGCCACCCGATGGTGGTTGATACGCGATACGTTCCAGCAGCAGACAGGTCAAGCCTTCCAGAGCGGACTTAAGGTCATGCTGCAGGTGGAAGTCACCATGCATGAGGCTTATGGCTATAGCTTGAATATCATTGACGTCGAACCTTCTTATACCTTAGGAGAGATGGCTCGTCGGAGAATGCAGATCCTGGCACAACTGAAGGAAGATGGTGTCATCGATATGAATCGTGAACTTGAGTTCCCTACCCTACCACAGCGCGTAGCCATCATCAGCGCTCAAGGTGCAGCAGGCTATGGAGATTTCTGCCATCAGCTGCAAGACAACGAATGGGGACTCTGTTTCTATACACATCTCTTCCCTGCCATCATGCAAGGCAATCAGACCGAATCATCGGTCATCAGCGCGTTGGAGCACATTGCTCTCTATCAGGATCTCTTTGACGTGGTGGTCATCATCCGTGGCGGTGGAGCGACGGCCGATCTTGCATCGTTTGACAGTTATGAGATGGCGCTCAATGTTGCGAATTTCCCGTTGCCAGTCATCACTGGTATCGGTCATGATCGTGACCAGACCGTCCTCGACCATGTGGCTCACACCTCCGTCAAGACACCGACAGCCGCTGCTGCATATCTCATAGACATACTTAGTCAGCAGTTAAATAATCTGCAGGATTTGCAAGATCAGATTCTTGACCTGACCCATGGGCGTATCGAGCGCGAGCAATTACGTCTGCACCGGATCATCAATCAGATTCGCGGCACTCATATCTCTCTTGGACAGCAACTCAATCATCTGGCACTCACAGGGGAGCGGATCAAACTGCTCACCAGACAGCGCCTCCAGACAGATCAGCAGAAGCTATCGTATATCGAAAAGACCATACAGATGGCGCAGCCTGACAATCTTCTGAAACGCGGCTTCAGCATCACGCGACATAACGGTCATGCCATCCGAAGCGCTTCTGAAGTACCACAGGGAGCAGAGCTTCAGATCCAGACCGCAGATGGCGTCATTACAGCCACGACGAATTCGTAAGAATAAGACAACAATTACACATTACCTTTTATTAATTAACAAACTATTTAAAAATGAAAAAGACAGTTTTGCTGATGGCTGCATTGTTGTGCAGTGCAGCTACAATGAAGGCTCAAGAGCCACAGATTGGTAGAATGGGATTCCCAGAGGCCGTAAAGTGCAATTACGATCCTTACGTTGAGACTCCTGCAGGTTTTGACCAGGAGCGTGAGGGTATCGAGCGTGGTCAGGTGGAACTTGTAGAGTACAAGTCTACCACCGTAGGAACAGTTCGTAAGTGCAACGTCTACCTTCCTCCTAAGTTTGATGCTAACAAGAAATACAGCGTCCTCTATCTCCTTCATGGCATTGGTGGTGATGAGTATGAGTGGCTCAATGGTGGTGCACCAAATATCATTCTCGATAACCTCTATGCTGATGGCAAGTTGGAACCTATGATCGTGGTTATGCCAAATGGTCGCGCTCAGGAGAATGACCGTGCAGAGGGTAACGTCTACGCAGCTGCTCCAGCTTTCGCCAACTTCGAAGGCGATCTGATCAAGGACCTAATTCCTTTCATCGAGTCAAAGTATAACGTCTATACCGATAAGATGCATCGCGCTGTAGCTGGCCTTTCAATGGGTGGTGGCCAGTCTTTGAACTTCGGTCTTGGCAATATGGATCTCTTCGCTTATGTCGGAGGCTTCTCTTCTGCTCCTAACACCAAGCAGCCTAAGGAACTGATCCCTGACGTAGCTGCTATGAAAGAGAAGATCTCTGTCCTCTGGATGGTATGTGGCAGCGAAGATGGCTTGATGTTCAGCAGCGCAAACCTGAAGGCTTTCTGCGAGCAGAACGACATTCCTTGTACTTTGATCAACTATCCTGGCGAGGGTCACAACTTCGTAGTTTGGAAGTATGGTCTCTACAACTTCGCACAGCTTATCTTCAAGAATTAATCCATACGATATAATATAATAAGGAGATGGCCGAGGATCTTTCATCCCCGGCCATCTCTTATATTTATCGATAAACTGATCAATCCATTTATCCCTGCAACGCCTTAGCAAAGCGCTCAAGGAAGAGATCACACTCCTTCTTAGTGATGCAGAGTGGTGGAAGGATACGAAGCACGCTAGTACCAGCAGCGCCTGTGAAGACATGCTGCTCGTAAAGCAAACGGTTACGTACCTCCTTATATGGATACTCGAACTCAATGCCAATCATCAAGCCCTTGCCACGCAGTTCCTTAAGGCCTGGAATATTCATAGCCTTGAGACCTTCCATCAGGTACTCACCCATCTTAGCAGCGTTCTCAATCAAGTTCTCTTCCTGAATGACATCAAGAACGGTGCAAGCCAACGCGCAACCAAGGTGGTTACCGCCGAAGGTTGTACCCAGCTGACCATAGATTGGAGTAAACATTGGAGAGATCAAAACGCCTGCGAATGGATAGCCGTTGGCAATACCTTTAGCTACGGTAATGATATCTGGCTCAATACCGAAGTGCTGATGTGCGAAGAACTT
>JAZUIL010000180.1:0-5301 GCA_045642245.1 Bacteroidales bacterium | reverse complement strand
GCTAAGAAGAACGACGTTGAGATCTTCGACGAGTTCACCGGCTTCAAGTGGATTGCATATCGTATCCGCATCAACGAAGGCGTTAAGAAGTATATCGGTGGTGGCGAGGAGTCATTCGGCTTCCTTCCATTCGACAAGGTTCGCGATAAGGATTCTCCAGCATCTATCTGTCTCATCTGCGAGATCGCAGCATGGGCTAAGGATCAGGGCATGACCCTCTTCGATCTCCTCCTCAGCATCTATAAGGACTATGGTTTCCAGAAGGAGAAGGCAGTCAGCGTAACCAAGCCAGGCAAGTCTGGTGCTGACGAGATCAAGCAGATGATGGAGAACTTCCGCGCTAATCCTCCTAAGGAGCTCGCTGGCGAGAAGGTTATCCTCGCTAAGGACTTCAAGACCCTCAAGCAGACCGATGCTCAAGGCAACGTAAGCGACGTAGATATGCCAGCTACCTCTAACGTACTCCAGTACTTCACCGAAGGTGGCATCAAGGTTTCTGTACGTCCTTCAGGCACCGAGCCTAAGATCAAGTTCTACTGCGAGGTTCCTGCTGAGTTCGACGGCGACTACGAGAAGGCTTCAGCTGCGGCAGAGGCTAAGCTCAAGGTAATCTGCCAGAGCCTCGGCATCTGATCCGACACTTTCCAAACTTAGTCAGAAAATCATTTCTAACTAAGCTACATATACAATTTGCACATCCCATTATGCTGAATACTGAGATTTTTGCATAATGGGATGTGCAAATTTTATTTTGTGCTATTCAGGGTCGTGAATAGCACAAAATGATTTCCGGATGTACTATCCAGGGTCGCGGATAGTACAAAATAATTCCCGGATGTACTATCCAGGGTCGCGGATAGTACAAAACGATTTCCGGATGTACTATCCAGGGTCGCGGATAGTACAAAACGATTTCCGGATGTACTATCCAGGGTCGCGAATAGTACAAAATGGTTTCCGGATGTACTATCTAGGGTCGCGGATAGTACAAACAGGAATCAAGACAAGCTTTTCGGCCAGTATTTACACATTATATAATATATAGACATCACTTAAACTAGAACGAACATGCTCCTACAGATCAAAACCTTTACATTTGAGGATACTTACCTTCCAATCCGAGCAATCCTGAACATCGACGAAGATAACGAAACCTTGACAAGAAAAGCAGAAGACGAAATCGCATATCCTGTTACCGACGGCAATATCCTCGATGCGGTAATCCGCGTTCTTCTGACCCGCCACAAAGCCAAGACTCCACTCGCAATTGCTCACGCGCTCAACGTTGACCGTCGTGACCTCAGCGGCGCCATCCGTCTGCTCACTGGCATGAGTCATGAAGACTTCATCCGTCAGTATCGCCTACGCGCCATGAAAGAGCTACTCACCACCACCAAGCTCGCCACTACGAACATCGCCAAATTCTTCGGCTACGCCACCCTCAGGTCTCTCAATCAGTTTCTGGTTGACCAGACAAATCTCACGGCCAACGAGATACGTGCCGGTGTAGATGCTTCGGCAAAAGTCAAGAGGCTGGCGTGGTGGGAAAGATGATTACGCATTATATATAATATTAGGGCGATCCTCATTTGAGAATCGCCCTTGATTTTTCGAATTATAGATTTCAAATTCTTATAATCCAACACCTGTAATTTTATAAATATTACCTGGTGTTACGGTAAATGAGGAAGCAAGTGACTTATTGTTGTAGTTA
Source organism: Bacteroidales bacterium (assembly GCA_045642245.1). Taxonomy (GTDB): domain Bacteria; phylum Bacteroidota; class Bacteroidia; order Bacteroidales; family UBA3663; genus Liminaster. The sequence continues at coordinate 3,587 of JAZUIL010000180.1, read as the reverse complement.
TTATACATATGGTCCCACGATCCTCCGTCTCTTTGTTGATAATAATAAAACAGTCTTATCTCATCTCCAGCACCTAAAGTTCCATCTGCTAATACAGGGAAGTAATAAGATACCCCATCTGCTTTCAACGCTGGGTCTAGGTTTTGCTTATAATCATCCTGATAATAAGTCGCAGGAACAATATTTCCTGTATAAGAAGATTTTGTAATTGCAAGAGACGCAGTTTTAGCAAAAAGCGTAGGGGCGGTTCCTGTATAAGCAGAAACTCCTACACTATTGATATATCTACCAGTTCTATCGGAAGAGTCGTAAGGGTATCCTCCAGATAAAACAAACTCCAAAACTGCAGTTTTTTTGTCAAGGGTAACATGTGCAGTACCTTCGTTGATAGAAACAGAGCCTATCATTATATCCCAGTTCTTGATATTGGAAATATTAGTTGTTAATGCATGCTCAGGGAAGTTCACATCAATTGAAGTGGATCCAACCGCAATGCTACCAAATAGTGTTGTTCCTGCACTAGTAGAAATAGCAGGATAGAGGCATATTACCTTATCACCAGCATTACCATTCCATGTTCCTGTAAATTCAGCTTTCTCTCGACCTGCTGTGCCAGAAGATGTAAAGTTGTCGATAGCAGTAACTCCTGACTCATCAAATGAAACGAGCGTGATGGCTTCCTCTGCTTCCCAATCCACGGTCATACCGACAGTTTCTCGTGTGTAAGTTGTTCTAGTTTCTGCACTTTTACTGATTGTAGCAGACATTGTAAGTTCAACTCCTTTCTTAGCATTTTCAATTGGTTCTACCTCATTAGAACATGCACATAATAATAATGATGCAATAGCAGTATAAAATATCCTTTTCATAATTATCACCGTTTGTTTTACCAATTTAATCCATCGCCTTCTCCATAATTAGGAGCTTCACCACTTGTAGCAATAATCTCTACCGACTCGATAGCGATAATTTTCATATCTGGCATCAGATATGGTTTCTTTGTCGTTTTAATTTGTTTCATTTTTATAGTAAATTTGAATATTAAATCTGATGCAAATATAACAATTAATTATCTGATTTGAATATAAGAAGCACGAGTAAGGACTCGCATATTATAAAATCTTTCTCTCAATTTATACAAGGTACTGAGAAATAATAAGATACAAATCTGCAAAAAACAAAGAAAAAATGAAGAAGGAATAAAAAATAATTAGTATCTTTGCACCGAGAATTAATCATAATAATATGGACAGTCTGTTATTGCTTCGTGCATTCTTCAGTTTCCTACCATTCTTCGCCTGCCTGTTCTGGCTGATCATCTTTGTGGTGCAATATCGCAAATTAGATGCTGCTAAGCAGATGCTGACGGTATATATCGGCACTTGCGTGGTGCTGTATTTCTGCCATGCAATGTATTTCACGGTCGGAATACCTTACGAAATGGAGTGTATATGGACGTTTTGTTCTCTATCTGTCTATCCTCTATTCTTTGGATATCTTTGTCGATTGACATCGAGAAACAGTACCCCCCCCCAAGCAGTGGATAATGTGGTTGTTTCCTGGAGCAGCCATCGCCTTGGCTAAGTATTTTTTACAGGATGCAGGAATTGACACACTGAGGCTTTTACTCTTTATCGTCCAGATTATCTGCGTGGCATACTTCGGTATCCGTAAGCTAAATGCATTTGACCGTCGGCTTCAGTCATTTTATGCAGATATAGAAGGGCGAGAAACCACGGCGGTCCATCATCTGCTCATAGCCATCATCTGCGTCAGCGTCCTGTCTGGTGTGGCGAATACTTTAGGACGCAAGTTCTTTGGAGAGAGTTTGTATCTGCTTGGACTTATCTCGTTGGCTTTCTCGGTAATGTTATTTGCGTTGAACTATATTTGTTTCATCCGAAAATTTACCATCGAAGAATTTGAAGATGAAAGCGTAGAGAGCGATGCCGGCTCTGATACAGACACTGCAGAAGACAGTGAGGTCATTGGCAAAAAGCTTGAAGCTCTGATGAGAAACAAGCAGGTCTATCTGATAAAGAATCTGAAGATCAATGACGTGGTTAAGGAAATAGGTTCGAACCGCACTTACGTATCAAACTACATCAATTCGGTTTATCATTGCTCTTTTTCTGACTATATCAATCAGTTGCGCATCGAGCATGCCAAGGAGTTACTTCTATCAATGGACACAGACACAAAACTTTCTACGATAGCCAATGCTTCCGGTTACTCAAGCGAGTCTTCGTTCTATAGGAACTTCCAGAAGATTGCCAGCATGACTCCGAATGAGTTCAGAAATAAGAAGGGAGAAAAATAATTTGCCTTTACACCTATTATATATATAATATTTGCGAGGAGGGTGTCTTTTTGACATCCCCCTCGCAAATGTTTTTATCACGAAAGTCTATTTTTAGAACTCTGCAGTCTTTGGAGTACGTGGGAATGGGATCACGTCGCGGATGTTCTGCATGCCGGTTACGAAGAGGATCAAGCGCTCGAAGCCAAGGCCGAAACCTGCGTGAGGACATGAACCGAACTTACGGGTATCGAGATACCACCACATATCCTTCATTGGGATGTTGCGAGTCTCAATCTCGTTGAGGAGCTTGTCGTATGACTCCTCACGGACAGAACCACCGATGATCTCACCGATCTGTGGGAAGAGGACGTCAGTACCCTGTACGGTTTCCTCCATCTCCTCACCGTTGAAGATAGGCTTCTTCTCGTCGATCTTCATGTAGAATGACTTGATCTTCTTAGGATAGTTGGTCATGATGACTGGCTTCTTGAAGTACTCCTCAACGAGGAAGCGCTCGTGCTCAGAAGCGAGGTCGTCGCCCCAGTTACATGGGAACTCAAACTTCTTACCATCCTTGATTGCCTGCTGAAGGATCTTGATACCCTCAGTGTATGGAAGGTGTACGAAGCTATCCTTGAGAACACCCTCGAGACGCTCGATGAGGGTTGGATCGATGAGCTTGTTGAGGAACTCGAGCTCCTCACGACAGTTGTCAAGTGCCCAACGTACACAATGCTTGATGAAGTCCTCCTCGAGAGCCATTAAGTCTTCCATATCGTAGAAGCAAACCTCAGGCTCTACCATCCAGAACTCTGCCAAGTGGCGTGGAGTGTTAGAATTCTCTGCGCGGAAAGTTGGACCGAAGGTATAGATCTGACCGAGAGCGGTAGCACCGAGCTCGCCTTCGAGCTGACCAGAAACGGTGAGTGAGGTCATCTTGCCGAAGAAATCGTCGTCATAGATGATCGAGCCATTCTCGTCCTTCTTGAGGTCGTAGAGGTTCTTGGTGGTTACCTGGAACATCTGGCCTGCACCCTCACAGTCAGAAGCGGTGATAAGTGGAGTATGGAAATAGTAGAAACCATGCTCGTGGAAGTACTGATGGATGGCAATGGCCATGTTGTGACGGATGCGAAGGATAGCACCGAAGAGGTTGGTACGAGGACGGAGGTGAGCCTTCTCGCGAAGGAACTCCATCGAGTGTCCCTTTTTCTGGAGTGGATACTCATTAGCATCAGCATCACCGAGGACCTCGATGGCTGTTGCCTGGATCTCGCACTTCTGA
>JAZUIL010000179.1:0-4546 GCA_045642245.1 Bacteroidales bacterium | reverse complement strand
CATCTGATACTGATTCTGCACACGGTTGAACCAAGCCTGATAAGCCTCCTCATCATATCGTGGCTCAGTATATCCGAGATAGATGAGCTCGAAGAGGGTGCGAAGATCCTTAGGAGCAGCCGAACCAGAAACTACCTCGTTATCATCAGAGATATATGTTGAACAAGAAACGTTTTTACCGGCAAGAACCTTAGGAAGATCAGTGGTCTTGAACTGACCGATACCACCTACGCTGAACATATCATCGAGTGTCTGACGAACAATGTTAGGCTGATCTTTCTCAAGGAGATAACCACCTTGAGAATAAGCGGTAAGCAGCACCTGATCCTTCTTGAAATCAGTCTGCTTCCAGACAATCTTGATGCCATTGCTGAGGGTCCAAACAGTCGAACCATAGACACCATTTGCCTCATTGACAACCTTACCAGCCTTAGCAGGAAGCTCTGGAAGAAGCTTGATGCCACTAAGAGCCTCCTCATAAGGCTGTACTTCCTGCTGGAGCGAAGCCTGATAAGCAGCTACGAGCTCTTCTTCAGTTGGCAGGATGTTACCCTCCTTCTGCTGACCCATGACCATGAGAGCCACATTGGTTGGTGTGATGAGCTGAGCCATTACCTGATTAACCATTGCTGCATTAATCATAGGCAACATCTGCTGGGTCATCTCCCATTCCATCTCAATACCTGGCATCGATTCTGCCTGGAGGAAGTGACGCTGGATCTCTGCTGTAAGCTGGTCATTCTTACGCTTATCGCGCTCATTAAAAGCATTCTCCATACCCGAGAGGACGTCAGCTTTCACACACTCAACCTCACTCTCTGTAAAGCCAAATTGAGCTGCACTCATAGCTGTTGCCATCACAGCATTGAGGCCTTTCTGCCACTCATTCTCCTTAAATATAATATTGAGCTGGAAAGCATCCTTGGTCTTGGCCAAGATATACTCACTGAAGCCTGCACCTACCTGAAGGAAAGGTGCATCTGCTTTCTGCGCGAGTTCGCTGAGACGCAGGTTGAGCGACTGTGAGATAATGTGCTTCATGAGATTAGTGACATAACCCATCTGAGTAAGTTTCATCTCATCCGGCATTGGGTCGCTCTTATACATCACAGAAAGGAGGTTATACTGCTGCTCCTTATCGCTAGCTACGGCCACGAGAGACTGCTCGTTATCCTCGACAGGGAAGTATACGCGCTCAGCAGGATTCTCTGGCATGTGAATGTCACTCCAGAGCTCAGTAATCTTCTGCTCCACAGCATCTACATCCACGTCACCGACTACAAAGATGCCCTGGAGATCAGGACGATACCATTTCTTATAATAATTGCGAAGCTCGTCGTAAGAGAAATTATCTACTACCTCCATCTTACCGATTGGCAGACGCTCTGCATAGCGGTTATTTGGAAGGAGTTTTGGCAGGATAACATCGTACATACGCAACTGAGGACTGGTGCTAGTACGCCACTCCTCATGAATGACACCGCGCTCATTGTCAATCTCCTCGTCAGCCAGAGTGATGTAACCACTCCAGTCATGAAGGATCAGAAGACATGAGTCAATGATACCCGGATGAGCCTCAGCATCCGTTGGAACGTCATCAATATTATATACAGTCTCGTCGATGCTGGTATATGCATTGACATTAGCACCAAACTTGACACCATGCTTCTGGAGATACTCAAGAAGTCCCTTGTCAGGGAAGTTCTTCGTACCGTTGAAGGCCATGTGCTCCAAGAAGTGAGCCAAACCACGCTGACTCTCCTCCTCAAGAACAGAACCTACCTTCTGCGCAATGTAGAAGTTGGCATGATGTTCAGGAAGATCGTTGTGACGGATGTAGTAAGTCAGGCCATTAGGCAACTTACCATAGCGGACCTGTGGGTCCATTGGCAGCGGAGGCATCTGCTGCATCTGTGCAAAGGCTGATAATGCCAATGCACACATCAAAAGCAAAGAAAGAAGTTTCTTCATTGTAGTAATGAGTTTTGTATTAGGTTAATAATAATCTCCATAAAAACATGGAGGATGAATATAAGTGATTATGAATGAATACTTAGGTAATAGGTTTTAATAAAAAACCCTCCCTACGAGGGAGGGCTTAGTAGGGTATCTTAAATCAGGAACTGACTTGAAATTGGTTCATTGTTCATGACTCTGCGGATGGTCTCAGCAAAGAGATTAGAGATTGTCAAAGACTTCACCTTAGGGCATGAACCACGGTAAGGAATAGAATCGGTGAATACGATCTCCTTCAGTGCAGAAGTCTCAACACGCTCGCTAGCAGGACCGCTCATTACACAGTGGCTTGCACAAGCTCGAACGCTCTTTGCACCCTTTTCCATGATGAGGTTAGCTGCCTTGGTGATAGTACCTGCGGTATCGACCATATCGTCGATCAGCACGACATCCTTGCCTTCTACATCGCCGATGATGAACATCTCGCCGATTGAATTTGGCTTATCACGATGCTTGTCACACATTACCATAGGTACGTTGAAGTACTTTGCATAAGTATATGCACGCTTCGAACCACCAGCATCAGGAGATGCAATACAAAGGTTATCGGTACCTACCTCATTAGCGATATATGGCATGATGACGCTCGATGCATAAAGATGATCTACAGGGCAATCGAAGAAGCCCTGAATCTGATCTGCATGGAGATCCATCGTGATCAGTCGATTGATACCTGCCTTAGAAAGCATATCAGCCACCAACTTAGCACCGATAGCGACACGTGGTTTATCTTTACGATCCTGACGGGCCCAGCCGAAGTAAGGAACGACAGCTACGATCTGAGCTGCAGAAGCACGCTTAGCAGCATCGACCATGAGGAGAAGCTCCATCAAGTTGTCGGCACTTGGGAAAGTACTCTGCACCAAGAAAACATGCTTTCCGCGGATTGACTCCTCGAAAGACACGCCAAACTCGCCATCGGCAAAAGTCTGGATCAACAGATTACCGAGTGGACAGCCGAGGCTGGCACAGATTTTTTCAGCAAGGTAGCGCGATGCACGACCCGAGAATACGAGAAAATTATTATTCATCTTTACCTTATTTATATATATTATGCCGCAAAGATAAGGTTTATTTCAATAGGGTGAACAAAAAAAGACTGAAAAGAATAGTATTAGGCAATAAAAAACAAGGAATTTAAAAGAAATGTAGGAAATCCCCCAAAAGTATGGATGGATTTCCTACATTTCGTCTTAAGACTTTGTTCTTATATAGTAATATAAGACTTATCGATTATTTCTTCGAAGACTTCGATTCTTTGCCACAAAGGCGGAGTACTACTGCATCCTGAGCAGGCACCTTTACCACCATCGGTTTGGTAGTATCATGATCTACAAAATCCCATTCACCTGTCATGAGATTAGTCACATGACGTCGCTTTGGCTTGATTCCGACATAATCCCAAGCTTCCTGCGGAATATTGACTGAAATTTCCTGATCTTCACCCTGGAAGTTGGCAACTACAAGACAAACCTCATTGCGAGTATGACGCAAGAAACTGAATGTGCGATGGATATCGTATCCAGGATTATTATAATTGCAATAAGTGAGATCATAGAATGCACCCTCGCGAAGAGCCTCTGAACTATTAGCGAGTTCGAATACCTTGGTATAATACTCACGGAGTTCACGGATCTGCTTTGGCAAGCGATGACGTCTCCACTCTGCGTTCTTGCCACGCCAGAGATTAACAGTCTCTACATTCCAGTAATCGAAAATGGTAGTTCGTCCATCGCGACCACTATAACCTTCTTCGTCCATTCCTCGTTCGCCGAGCTCCTGACCGAAGTAATTCATGAACGGACAAGTATTCATCAAAGCGCTCACTACCAATGCAGGCCGACCCTTAATAGGATCACCAGCAAAGAAGTCGCTAGCAAGACGCTGTTCATCATGATTCTCAAGGAAATTAAGCATATGTTCCTGAATACCATTCAATCCCTGCCATACATGAGTAATAGCGCTGGCACTTTCACGACATTCTACAATTGCTCTAAGGGTATCGTATAATCCGACCTTATCATAGAGATAATCGAAACCGCCATACTCAATGTAGCTACGATAAATAGCTGGTTCATAAATCTCTGCGATGAAAAGGATATTCTTATTGATCTCTTTGACCTGAGGTATGACCCAATGCCAGAAATCTACTGGCACCATAAATGCCATGTCACAACGGAATCCATCTACTCCCCTTTTAGCCCAGTAGATGAGGATATCGCGCATCTTCAACCAAGTGTTTGGAATGGGGCCAAAGCAATAATGACCGCCGCCACAATAGTCAACACCGTAGTTAAGCTTTACAGTCTCATACCAGTCATTACGACCTGGCCAAGCATTGAAAACATCATTACCGGTAGCACGAGCAGGATTTTCAACATACAATTCCTCACTCCTCTGACCCTCGCCTAAAGGCTCGTCTTCTCGCTGAGAGCTTATCAAGCTCTCTTGTTCGCTGCGAGGACCTAACTCCACACTTAGCACATGATCCATGTGCAAAGGTTCACCACAATAATAGAAATTGTTCTGA
>JAZUIL010000178.1:0-4113 GCA_045642245.1 Bacteroidales bacterium | reverse complement strand
TCAGGGTTAACTCAACTTTTCCTAGGGTTAAGCATTTCCCATTCAATAAAACATAGGGCTAAGAAGAAAAGCATTCAACCCTCTCTGGGGTTAACTATGAATAAGTATAAATACCATTCAACTTATTTTAGGGAAGTACAGAAATCTGCGCCGATTTCACGTTGTCATCTTGTCAATTGTCATGATTGTCATTAAGGTTTTCGAATGTGAGAGGTTGGTAAATTTTGATGAAAGGCATTGCAGAAAACAAAAATCCTACGCAGAAAAGCTTCTACGTAGGATTTAAGCGGAGAGAACGAGATTCGAACTCTTCTCTATATCCTGTTAGATATCAATTTCTTACAGAAATATAGGCTTTGGGGTCCACGTTTTTGTTCACACTTTTGTTCACATTTTTCTAAATCGCTGATTTCTTGGCTTTTCGCTTTTTTGTCAATTAGCAAGTTCCTCGATCAAGAAAAATGTGCGGTGATAAGTGAAGTTTGCAATTTTCACCTTGTAAAATTCAAAACTTAGCTGTTCTCCGCATCAGCCGCATCTTTGAATGGCTTAAGATCGAATATCATAAGACGTGTTTCTTCGGATGCATCTTTTTCTGTAAAGAACTCAAAACGGCATAGCTCGCTACTATAGAATCCAACGGCACTGGCGTAGGCATCGACTGTAATGAAACGGCACCCTGTACGGTTACCATGAGTAAATGCATGCTTAACAAAATTGATTATTGCTGCACCTATTCCTAGACCAGCATACTCTTTAGAGACGGCTAATCGGCCTATTTTTACAGCTGGATAGTTTCGCCTACGTTTGGCATTGCTGATATTTCGATTGAGCTTATTCCAACGCTTCTGTTCGTCTGGATCAAGGCTGATCTTATCATTCAAAAGGCTGAAATATGCAACAGTCTTATCATTTTTCTGATCGATAAACAAATAAGTTACTGCAAGTAAATCTCGGAGGTACTTCTTTGCATCATCAAAAAGAAAGCCGTTTAGATCGTCGTCTCCACAATCAAACGGCTTAATAGTTGAATCCTCTGTGAGGGGAACAAATTCGAAATCGGTCAGTGCCATATCAGAAATTGAATTTGGCAATGGCCATTACCGACTCGTATGATTGACGAGCCGTCTTAACCTCTTCTGCACTTACGGTGCGAGGGTTGTCTATCTTAGCAGCAAAGCGAAGCGCTTCTTCTCCGACTAAGACAGGAGTTTCTTTAATTGGTTTGGCCATATTATTAAATATTTTAGTGAAATATTGAGGGTGCAAAGATAGGACTTTTCTGATAAAAATCCAAGAAATTAGAGGTATTTCATATAATAAAGTTTAAAAAGGAGAAAAATAATCACCCCAAACCTTGACTGTGTTAGTTTTTTTCCCTATCTTTGTATTCGATTTTTTGAGAATTATAACCACTAATTAACCAAACCTTTAATTTTTATAGCTATGATTATTGGTCACAACTACTTCATGCGTGTGATGTTGCAGAACCTTGTTTCCGTTTTTGATCTTGTATTAGGTAACCTGCGAGAGACGGGTACTATCGAGGGTGTTTATGCTGGGAAGGCATATAGCGTTCCTGATGAACGTAAGGCTATCGCCCATGCGATTGCTAATCAGCAGACGGCATGGCGCTATCAGTCGAAGTCGCCAGAGATGAAGGAATCCATTAACAGGCTTATAGTAAAATGCCTGTCATGGCTGCTGAAGGATCAGAATATTACGGCTGATGATCAGACGATCTCTGGACTCCAGCAGTTTCGAGACATTATAGGAGAAGCAGTATCTCCGTATAAGAGTGCGATGGCTCAGTATGTCGTTGACAATACCAAGGTCGAGGAATGTATTACAGCAATGCATAACTTTATCGACCATAAGAAGGGTAAGACCGTAATGAAGTATGTCTATGCCTTCATCGATTGTGGTATCATTACCAAGCCGATGAGTTCTGATCTCATTACAGAGTTTGGCGATGGTATCGGAAGTTCTACCATCCTGAACCGCTACAAGATGGATGATGTCTATGATGATGACGACGAGCAGGATCGTCTGGTCGGCGAGATCCGCATCTACATGAAGGAACATGGTATAGAACTTAACTTAGAACCGGAAGAAGATCAAGATGAGGATCTTGATGAAGAGGAAATGATAACTCTGGACGAGATAGATAACTGATCTTTCAACTACTATACTCTACAATGACTCCAATGGTGAAAACCGTTGGAGTTTTTTTGTTTTAAATCTGGCAGAAAATAGGTAATAACTCGCTTTTCGATGCATTTGTTCCTCGTTTTACATCTTCTCAAAGTTGTATTTAGTTGTAAGTTTAAATGTCCGCCCACGAATGCTTCATTTTGAGAAAAGAACTTATTTATTATATGCATGATAAGGCTTATCTTTGTAGAGCAGAATCCGGAAAGTCCGGAACTGAAAATAACTTAAACCTTATAAAAAAATGGAAAGTTTTTTTACAAATGATGTCAGCAGTAAGCTGGCAATCGTCTCAACGGCCGATCTTCAGAGCCTGATCGATGCCGCCGCAGAACTTAAGGCTCAGAAGATCTTGAAGGAAAAGCTCGCTTCTATACCAGAGGCGGACTCCGATGAGTATATCACACGCAAGGAAGCTTTGGCTATCTTGCATATTGATAGCTCTACTCTTAACCGATGGGGTCACAAGAATTACCTCGTCGGTTATAAGTCAGGCCAGCAGCGCCTCATGTATAAGAAGAGCGAGGTTATTGCACGCTCTAAGGGTCAAGAACTTTAATATGGTACGCGTATGATAACAGAGAAAATCTGTAATGCCGTCCGTATGGACATGGAGGGAGTCTCTCAAACGGGACTTCCTCTGGATGGATTCCCTCAGGAATTCCAGACTCTTGTATTAGATCTTGTTAGAGAAAACACGTATAACCTTGAGTTCTTGGTTACGTCTTTCCTCTCTGCAATTTCTACTGCTCTTGGCAACTCTTTGAGAATACATGTCAAAGGAGATTGGAAGAACAACGCTTCTTTGTTCTTCTTAATCGTTGGACGTGCGGGTCTTGGAAAGACTCCACCTCTGAAATTTGCGTTTGCTCCTATCGAGGCACTTGACAAGAAGATCTTTTTAGAGTACAAAGAAGAGTTGGACCGATACAATGCTCTTCCCAAACAGGAGAAGACAGCCCAGGATACGAAATCATCAATCTGTAAGACGATCCTCAAAGACTTTACCCCTGAAGCAATGATGTTGCGTCATAGTGTGAATCTCCACGGTATCGTTATAAAGGTTGATGAATTGCGTGGCTTTTTCAAAAAAGTCAAGAATCCTGGAGATGATACAATCGAAAAGTTGTTGACAGCTTGGAGTAATGAAGCATTGAGCAGAGATATTAAGACAGAAGCTCTGCCAACTTATATCGAGTTTCCATGTGTCAATCTGATTGGTTGTGTCCAGATTCGCCTTTTGTCTGATACTATGACCGAGGAGATGGTCGCAAATGGCTTCTTTGACCGCTGTATCTTCTGCTATCCGAAGAATCAGAAGCAGAATGAGTGGGATGAAGAAGAGGAGTCTTACTACTTGTCAAAGAACAGAACGAATAAAGACAAGTGGGTCTCGATCATTGATAAAGTCTTTTCACTTTCCAACTATAAATTATGGAAAGAGTTTAATGCAGAGGACGCGAAGACTCTTGAGTTTTCTAAAGAAGGAAGAGGCATCTTCTTCAGATGGGTAAACACTTACATACGTAAAAACAATGCCATCGAGGATGACTCTCAAATTCCTACCCGAGATGCTAAGCTGAGTACTCATTGTGCTCGTCTGGCATTGCTCATGCAAGTGCTTCGGTGGGCATGCGGAGAATCTCATCTTGAATATGTCGATGAGATATCTGTTAATCAGGCCATCCGTCTTGTCAATTATTACGAGGAATGTTATTCTCGTATGTTGGCGAAAACGGTCAAAGAAGATATTCCAGACGGTGATGCATGGCTTGATGACCTTCCTAATACCTTTTCAGCCAAGGAACTCAAGCAAGTTGGTTCTGCTTATGGCATGCAGTATCGCACAATCTATGATCATGTCAACAAACTGCTTACTCTGCCTAATCCTCCCATCCGTCG
>JAZUIL010000177.1:0-8024 GCA_045642245.1 Bacteroidales bacterium | reverse complement strand
TTCTCTGGCAAGTATGACGAATTCCGTATGGAAGGTGGTGAACTTGACAAGACATCGGCTGACCAGAAGCAGGATAACTCGAAGTTCGAGAACATCCGCTCACGCAAACCTTCTCATTTCAAAGGAGAGAAGGTAGGTCGTTTCGACAGCAAGGGCGAGAAGCGCGACGGCGATGACCGTAAGAAACGTTTCTACGACAAGGATGGCAAGGCCTTTGAACGTGGCCACAAGCGCATCGACGATAAGCCAAAGCGTACTCGCACCTCAAGTACAGAACGTACTTATGCCGTGGGTAAGGATGGCAGCATCGTAGCCGCTAAGCCAGGTGAGAAACCTGCATTTGAAAAGAAGTTTGACAAGAAGCCTTTCGGTGATAAAAAATTTGGCGACAGAAAGCCTTTCGAGAAGCGTGATGGCGAGAAAAAGCCATTCGAAAAGAAAGAAAACTATTCACCTCGTGGAAACTTCAAGCGCAATGCCGAGGGTAAGCTTGAAGAGCGTGAAGGCAACTTCAAGCCACGTGGCAGACGTGAATATGATCCTAACCGCCCAATGTTCGACAAGGAATTTGATATGAGCAAGGTGGTTTTGGATTTTACACAAAACAACGATAAGAAGGATTAATCGTATGATGAAAACCCTATTCACTGCATTGATGGCTGCTACAGTATTATCCGCATCGGCGCAACCTACCATCATCGGCACCACTCCTGCACAGGAGGGGGAACTGCCGACCATGGAGCAGATGACCCCTGGCCATCCGGATTATGTCTATGTGCCAAGCCTTATCAATGCACAGTTCGACGATAACGGCAAGTTTACTTTCTACCTGCCAGAAGATGCAGCTAAAGCTCCTGCGCAAGCCAGAAAGGCAAAAGGTACGTTGAGTGCTGATGGACTTTGGACGGCTATCAACGAAGGTGACCGCCTCTGGGTGGAAACCGTAGGCGATGGTGAGAAGCAGCGCTTGCAGGTAAGTGCTCCTGATTCGCCAAGCGATAATCCTATCAGCGGACAATCAGAGGTCGTATGGGGACAATCCGTTCACCGCAATGAGTTCGGCAACAGCAAAGGTATCTTCTGGAGCATGGAGGGACATCAGCTGGCTTTCTACTGCATGAATCAGTCGATGGTCGGCCAGTATCCTCTGCTGCAAACCGATGCACGTGAAGCAGAAGTCAAGTGGGTACGCTATCCGATGGCCGGTATGACCAGCCACCAGGTAGTTTTAGGTATCTATCGACCAGAAGAGAAGCGCACTCTGTGGATTAAGACAGGTGCAGAATTGCCAAACGCTCAGCAGCAGCCGGCTGCAGGGACACGTCATCATCAATTGGTAAGTGATCCTGAGCATTATCTTACCTGCATCAGCTGGCGTCCGGATGGAAAGCAGATCTTCATCGCAGAGCTCAATCGCAAGCAGAACTACATGGAGCTCAATGCTTATGACACGGAGACAGGCGAATTCGTGGAGACACTCTTCACGGAGGAATCATCTAAATATGTTGAACCAGAAGATGAACTTACCTTCCTTCCTGGCTCTAATGACAAATTCATCTGGATGAGCGAACGCGATGGTTACAAGCACATGTATCTTTATGACCTCGCCGCTCCTCGCACCGCTGATGGTCTTTCTGCACCGAAGCAATTGACTCAGGGCGACTGGATGATCAATGAGCTCATCGGCATCGACGCGAAGTGCAAATATGCTTACTTCATGGCCACCAAGGAAAGCCCTCTGGAGAATCATCTCTACAGCGTGGATTTGAAGTCGCTCAAGGTTAACCTGATCACTACGACCCCTGGCCACCACTCGGTGATGTTCAACAAGGATTATACCCAGGTATATGACTCTTTCGTCAGCCATGACACACCTCGTCAGTGCCAGTTGATAAACATCAAGAAAGGACAAGCGGCACAGATTTCGATCCTTTATACAGCTCCTGATCCTTATGCTGCCAACGAACAGCATAAGGCCATCGCACGTCCTGAGGTTGAAGTCGGCACTTTGAAAGCTGCTGACGGCAAGACAGATCTCTATTATCGCCTCGTAAAGCCATTGAATTACAAAGATGGCAAGAAGCATCCGGTAGTGGTATATCTCTACAACGGCCCTCATGCACAGATGGTCACCGACGGTTATCAGTGGGGCCTTCCTGGATGGGATGCCTATATGGCTGCTCGCGGTTATGTCGTCTTCACCATCGACGGCCGTGGCTCTGACAAACGTGGCCTTGAATTCGAACAAACTATCTGGCATAACCTCGGCTATAACGAAGGTAAGGATCAGATGAAAGGCGTCGAGTATGTCAAGACATTGCCTTACGCGGACGCTGATCGCATCGGTATCTATGGCTGGAGCTATGGTGGCTTCATGACTACTTACATGGTGCTCAACTACCCAGAAACCTTCAAGGTTGGTGTCTGCGGTGGCCCTGTCCTCGACTGGAGCCGCTACGAGATCATGTATGGTGAGCGTTATATGGGTACTCCTCAAGACAATCCTGAGGGATACGCTGCTAACACAATGATCAATCAGACAGAAAAGCTGAAGAGTCATCTGCTCATCATCCACGACGATCAGGATGACACCGTGGTGCCACAGATGTCTTATCAGTTCCTGAAGAACTCCGTAGCGACAGGCACCTACCCTGACTTCATGATGTATATGAATCATCCTCACAACGTGCGAGGTAAGGATCGCGTGCATCTCTTGAATAATATAACGAAATACTTTGATCAAAATTTATAGACCCTCCCCCGACCCCTCCACAAGGGAGGGGAGTGGTCACCTCTTTCGCTATTTTTTGATAATATATAAAAACCGTAACTCCCCGCGGATAACATAACTAATTACTCCCCTCCCTTGTGGAGGTCCTCGCAGGCATAGAGAAGATTGATAATCTTCGCCGAGAAGACGAACCTTTAGGTGAGGGAAATAGGGGGAGGGTCTTCTTATGAAAATATTACTCCTCGGCAGTGGCGGCCGTGAATGCGCCATCGCATGGAAGTTGGCACAGAGCGCCAAGTGTGACAAACTGTTTATCGCGCCAGGCAATGCAGGTACTACTGCATATGGTGAAAATGTTAGCATCAAGGTCAATGAGTTTGACAAGATCGCTGATTTCTGCCTCAGCAATGCCATTGATATGGTTGTAGTTGGCCCTGAGGATCCATTGGTAAACGGTATCGTCGATTTCTTTGAGAGCAATGAGAAGCTCGCTAGCATCCCTGTCATTGGCCCTACCAAGGCAGCTGCACAGCTCGAAGGTTCAAAGGATTTCTGCAAGCAGTTCATGACCCGTCACGGCATCCCTACTGCACGTTACCAGAGCTTCACTGCTGCTGAATATGACGAGGCATGCAAGTTCCTTGAGAAGCTGCAGGCACCATATGTCCTCAAGGCAGATGGTTTGGCAGCTGGTAAGGGTGTTCTTATTCTCCCTACCCTCGAAGAGGCAAAGAAGGAACTTAAGGAGATGCTCAATGGTATGTTCGGCGCAGCGTCTGCTACCGTAGTCATCGAGGAATTCATGTCAGGTATCGAGTGTTCTGTATTCGTATTGACCGATGGCGATCATTATAAGATCCTCCCTGTTGCTAAGGATTATAAGCGTATCGGTGAGGGTGATACCGGATTGAACACCGGCGGTATGGGCAACTGCTCGCCTGTTCCTTTTGCCAATGACGAGTTCATGCAGAAGGTGGAGGAGCGTATCGTAAAGCCAACCATCGAAGGTTTGAAGAAAGATCAGCTCAAGTATAAGGGCTTCATCTTCCTTGGTTTGATCCGCATGGATCGTGACATCCAGTGCTATCATGCTGGTGATCCTATGGTCATCGAGTATAATGTACGTATGGGTGACCCTGAAACCGAGGTTGTTATGCCACGTATCAAGAGCGACCTTGTAGAGTTGTTCGAAGGCGTTGCTGCTGGCAACCTCAACGAGAAGACACTCGAGGTAGATCCTCGCGCTGCAGTTACCGTAGTTCTCGTTTCTGGTGGTTATCCTGGTTCTTATGAGAAGGGTAAGGTGATGACCGGCATGGACAACGAGCTCTTCACCCAGGGAGTTGTTTCTGCAGAAGAGAGCGACAAGAAATCTATCCTCTTCCACGCAGGTACTGCACTTAAGGATGGTGAGGTAGTCACCGCTGGTGGCCGTGTCATCTGCGTTACCTCTTATGGAACTGACCGTGCAGCTGCCCTTGCTCAGAGCATGCGTGGTGCAGAGTTGATTCAGTTCGAAGGCAAGTATTATCGCCGCGACATCGGTAAGGATCTCGCTGCTTGGGATTGATCTAATCCATATTTCAGAGAGAAGTGAATTCGCTCTTATTCCCTTTAAGCCGCAATAAGTTCATCACAGTGCTGTTGATCTTATTGAGTGCAGCATTAATCGTCGGCCAGATGTTTCTGACCGACGCTAATCCTGTAATCCTATGGCTTAACTGGGGTGTAGCTGCACTTTTTTCTTTAGGTTTATGGCTGCTGATGGGTAAATTCCACCTCGGAGGTGTTTCTGACGGAAAATCCATGGCTATCGTATGGCCACTGATGAGTGTGACCCTGAATTTCGCCTATCTCTATTTCAATCCTCTGATTCCTGTCTTATTCGGATTGATGCATCTTTGTGCATTGATGGGAATTATTACGATTCTGCTCAGTATCTGGCAGGAGGAACAGGCAACGCTGCGAAACCTCTGTATCGGTTTGCTGATAGGTATCTGCTCGACGTTCTTCCCTCACACCGTATTGTGGTTGCTGCTGATACCTCTTGCCATGTTCCACCTGCGATCAACGAGTATGCGCAATGGATGCAGTATCCTGACAGGAGCATTGATGGGTATTTGGATCGTATATTTCCTTTATTTTATCGGACAGGGTGCGGATGCGGCAGATGCCACGATCATGAGGTTCACCGAACTTTTTGACATGGCAAGCTATGCGACCGTCATCAGCAGTTTCTCTCTCTGGAACTGGCTATTTGTGGCCATGCTGGTGCTACTGGTGATCATATATAGCCTTTCGGCCATGGTATTAGGTACCGGACATAGCGTGAGAGCCAGCGCTTGTATCATGCTGATCTCAACACTGAGCATCGCCAGTGTATTTTTCCTCTGCATCGACATCAATAATACGGCGCTCTACATCTGTCAGCTGGCATTGTTCCTCTGTATCCAGCTCACCATTCATCAGGCAAACCTCCGCTCTTCTGCCAACGAGTGGTGGACAATCTTTATCATCCTTTTGAGTATAGGGATCTCGGTTTTACCATTGATATAATCTTACAACCTGTCTATTGATCATGACTCCTGGCAATATCTCTTTCCGTTGGGCGACGATTGACGATGCTCCATTCATTGCATGGGGTGTCTGCTGTGCACTTCATACGCACCCCTCCCCTACATATCTTGAGTATATTGCCAAGCATGTCTGTAGCAGAGAAGCAGATATCCTTTATTCATACCGCAATGCATTATTAGCGCTCGATGGAGATCGCCCTGTTGGCCTTTGTCTTTGTTATGATGGAGATGGATATCATGAGCGACGTCTTGCAACCTTTGCGCTTTTTGAAGAGGGTCATCAGGAAATCGAGGATGCTCAGGATGAAGAAGCTCAGAATCTGGATCTCGAACATGCTGAAGATGAGACACAAGCCGGAGAGTATTACATCGACTCACTCGCTGTTTTGCCAGAGTATCGCGGTCACGGCATTGCCCGCCAGCTGATGCAAGAGCAGATCAAGCATGCAAAAGCTCTCGGTTTCCCGATTGCCACATTATTAGTCGATCCCGACAATCCACCTGCGTTGCGACTTTATGAATCGCTAGGATTCAGATACCACAGCGATTGCTACGCTTTTGGCATGACATATACTAAGATGGCGCTTCCTGTTTAAGGAAACGCCATCTTCATTTTATTACCACACGCTACTCGGAAAGCGAAACATGCACTTTCTTTACAAGGCGCAAAGAGTATTTCACGCTCTTTCCAGCATTACCTTGTGTAGAACTACTGACAAAGGAATTTGCTTTCAATGCATTTTCACAGAGGTATCGCACAGCATTTGACTTCTCATCATACAACCGGAAAGCAGAACCTCCTGCCTGAATAATTGCGTCATTCAGATAAGCCAGATTTGCATCTTTGTACTGAGCTTTGAGCAATTGCATTTCATAATTTGTCGGAATACTCCACCCGGTCATTTCTCCTTCAGTATATGCATTTGCTATATTTTTTGCATCATTTTCATGTCCTACTGCAATTGCAGAATAGACATTCGTAAATTCCTGCAAGCTTACCAGCAACAAATCCGTCTCAGTAGATTTCTCATTGAGCAGCAATGCAATCACATGTCCATTATAAAGCGTAAGTGCCTCTGGAAGTGCTGCAACATTTTCTGTAGGAAGCTCGACATCTTCTGAAACAGAATTATCAAGCGAAGCACCTTCCCCGAATTCAAAATTAAATGTCTTTGAATCTTTCCAGCTCTCAGCAATGAGCGATCCCGAAAGATCAAAACTCTCTACTCGTTCACCACCCTTATAGGTGCCATGCAAAGAATAGGGAGCTCCCGCTTCAAGCGGTTCATTGACCGTATAACCATAACTGAATTGCTGATCATCGTCGGTGATAGTGATGGTCAATACGGTTTGTGATTCCGAACCCGGAAACAGATACACCTTCCCCGTTGACCATACACCATCCACAGATCTCACACAATCGACTTTCGTCACAACGGAAGAGGAATATGCACCATCCATACCGAACGCTCCATACTGCTTAGCTATGGCGATGCTGGTGGCTTCAACTGTATTTGGCAAACCTTCCAACGATACTTCAAGCGAAGAACTCCGGCTGCTCATTATGACGTCAACTGATGCACTCTTGTCGCTAAGTTCCACATCCGCAGATCCCACAAATAATGGCGCGTCAGCATATCCATGAGTAGGAACCTTTATTGCAGCATCTGACGAGGAATAATCATTTGGCTCAATATACGATTCATAACCGGTCATAGCGGTAATGCGATAAGAACCGACAGGAAGCTTCATCTTAACCTCGTCGTCTGAGGATGTCAGAATCTTCTGTGCACTTTTATTACCGTCTTCATCGTAAGCCAAAATCATAACCGGATAGTCAATCGTACCGACAGAGCTACGCGTCGTAAGCTTCAACGTGGTTTTTGGCTGATTAGAAGTTTCTGATTCCAACTCATTTTCTACATCTTCGACAGCGCGGAAACAACTGGAAGACAACCATGGGAACAAGCCCAGTACGCCCATTAAAACGAATGATTGTTTCATGAGATTCTTTGTTAATTGGATTGTTAATAATTAAATAATAGGAAATAAGTAAAAAATCAGAATTAGCTGATAATATTACAATCCATCAAAGAACTCATAGGAAATCTTAGTTTGTCAGAATAAAATTTAATTTGATTCCCTTTATGGAAGTTTTATTAAAAAATAACTTTGAGATACTACTTATTTGTTTTGTATCTTGTTTTGAAGAATTTTTGGTATTATGAATTTTTAGTGGCGCAAATGTATCAATAAAAATAACCAAAATCGTTTTTTATGGGATTATTCGTATAAATAATACTCACTATTTTATAAATGTGTGATAATAGACATCTATGAGTTGCAAAAAGCCTCTCACTAATCGATAAATGGCCCGTATTTCACGAGTGCTTTTCCTTCATCATGGCATCTCTTTTCAGTACCAGAAAGTGGATGCTACGGCCAATAACTGGGACACAATGTCAAAAAAGAAGATCGGAACATGAACCCATGTCCCGATCTTTAGATATTTCGGTTAAAAGAATGCTGATTAAGCAAGCTTTGCCTTCTTAGCTTCCTTCTTGCCCATTACGTAGTAAGCGCAAGGAACAGCGAGGAAGATAGTGGTCAATGGGTCGACAACGATACCGAGCAACATAGCGAAGATGAAGCTCTGGATTGAAGCACCACCGAAGAAGAAGATTACGATCAATACCAAGAGAGTAGAGATAGAGGTA
>JAZUIL010000176.1:0-3667 GCA_045642245.1 Bacteroidales bacterium | reverse complement strand
ATTCGACCTCCTTTGCGGATACTTGCTCTATCAATACTTCATCTCGAACCTCCACATCGCCCTGTACGATATCATTTTCGCATCATCGGCCAACGAGATGTTCCTCATCATGGGCCTCGTACTGATGATCCTCTCTCAGATTATCCTCATAGGCAAAGAAATGAAAGAGGAGCAGGAACTGACGATTTAAGGAAAAGGGAAAAAGGAAAAATATATAATAGTGAACAGTTATGGCAATAATAGTAAACGTAGACGTCATGATGGCCAAACGAAAAATGGCCTCACAGGACCTGGCCGAACAGATTGGCATCACTCCTGCCAACCTCTCCGTACTCAAGACCGGTAAGGCCAAAGCCATCCGTTTCTCCACTCTCGAAGCCATCTGCAAAGCGCTCGACTGTCAGCCGGGCGACGTGCTGGAGTATCGCGCAGATATAGAGGAAGAAGCCCAATAATATATAATGAGTGACCAAAGATTGTGCATTTCTCAAAAAAAATTAGTAAAAAACAAAAAATTTTTCTTATTTCCTGTAATTTATAAGCAAACACTGCGTCTAATGGGTGAAACTTGATTCGAAAAGAGCAGCAAACGCCTGCTAAACGTACAACAAAAATGAAAGACGAAAGCAAATTCGCACAAATCGTAAAAGAGAACAAAGCTACAATCTACACCGTCTGCTACATGTTCTCGCAAGACAAGGATGAGGTACAGGACCTCTTCCAGGACACGCTCGTCAACCTCTGGAACGGCTTCGAGAACTTCCGTGGCGACAGCAAGACCGAAACCTGGGTGTGGCGCGTAGCCCTCAACACCTGCATCTCGGCCGAACGTAAGAAAAAATCACAGGGCGAGAAGGTTCCGCTTAGCATCGACATCGACCTCTATTCCGACAGCGATGCAGCCAGTCTTCAGGTACAGCTCCTGCACAAGCGTATCGGCAAACTCGGCCTCGTCGACCGTGCCATCATCCTACTCTGGCTCGAAGACATGAGCTATGACGAGATCGGTGCTATCGTAGGAATCTCTGCTCAGAACGTAGGTGTGAAGCTCTATCGCATCAAGGAACAACTCAAATCCATGCACGACTAAGCATTATTAACTCAAACTAAAAATTACAACTATGGAAGAAAAAGATTTTATGGAGATGCGCAACCAGATCAATCTCCTCAAGGACAAACTCAATCAGCAAGAAATCGTCAATAATCGATTGATCAGAGCCTCTATGCGCGATAAGCAGCAGGAAATCAATCGCAAAGCTATCAGAATGTCTGCCGTTGCTCTCTTAGCTATCCCGCTCTGGATCGGTATTCATTACACCTCAGGCATATCATGGGCTCTTGCTCTCACCACCTGTGCCATGATGATCTTTTGTATTGCCGCTACCTGGTACTGCCATCACCCTATCAACAAAGCAGGACTCTTCACTGGGGATGTGAAGACCGTAGCCAGCGCTTTTGCTGAAGTCAAGCACATGTATCATATCTGGATCACCCGCTTTGCACCTACTATCATCCTCCCTTGGCTGGCATGGGTATGCTACGAATATCAGGAGGTCCTGCCATTCAATACAGATCAGCTCTGGATCACCTACACCATCATCCTCGGAGGCGCAGTCTTAGGCTTCCTCATCGGCTACCGTATGCACTGCAAGGTAGTAGATGCTTGTCAGGAGGTCATCGACCAGCTGGAATGCGAAACATTATAATTCATTTGTAATGATCTAATGCCGCCTTGATGTTCTTCTGAACCGATCTGGCACTATAAGTTGCCCCCGTGCAGACATCCACCTTCAGATCTTCAGCAAGCGCCTTTGCTTCATCGACACTTTTCCCTTCATACAAAGGCAAAAGCTGATCCGTGATCTTGCGGAAATATCGCGGAGTCTCCTGATTCGGGAAAGCCTGTACCTTCACGACTCTTCCATCCTTGACATATACCTCAACAGGGGTTTTGCTACAATACCCTTTCGTCTCAATCAGCGTCGTGGAGTCGATAACCTTGGTGCCATCCTTCAGTTTTGTGACAGCTTTATCATTCTCCTCACAAGCTGATAGGAAGAACATAAATACGGCGAAATAAATAACCTTTTTAAACATATATATGTATATTTAGGAAACATTGGTGATGGTTGCCGACGTGCTTTGATCGATAACATCATGATTAGGGACTGCAAAGATAATACATTCGTCAGAAACATCCAAACTCAGGGGCGTTTTCATCGCAAAAACTAGTCGAAGCACCACGATAATTGCCTATCTATATAGCAGAAATAACGAAATCTTATAAAAAGAATAGTCGGGAACCGTTTTCTGTAACGATTCCCGACTATTCTTTTACTGCAACTTTACAATCGCATAACTTGTTGCTGGCATAGAAACTGATACCTTGCCAGTCTTCTTGTCATGGGTGATCTTGAACTTATCACCGGCCAGAAGCTTAGTCTTACTGAACTTCACATCGACCTCGAAAGTGGCCTCAGATGCCTCAGCACGAGGATTCAGCAACACAAGGACGACATCCTTGCCTGCTGCGCGAGCGTAGACGAAAGGATAGGTATTCTTCTCTGCATAGACAGGGACAAACTCGGCATAGTTGGCCAAAGCAGGTTCGCTGTGACGCAAGGCAATTAAGCGGCGAGTGCGATTAAGCATAGAGTTTGGATCGGCCTCCTCAGTCTCAACATTAGGGGCGTCAGCAGCAGGATCGACTGGCAGATAAAGCGATGCAGGATCACCCGTAGAGAAACCGAGATTCTTGCCTGAGGTCCACTGCATTGGAGTACGAGCGCCATTTCTTGGCTGATAAGCTCCCTCGACCTGTGGCCAGGTAGTAGGCAACTGCTTCATGCCGATCTCATTACCATAATAAATAAATGGCAAACCTGGCATGGTGAAGCCGAAAGCGTAGATGATCTCCAGCTCCTTGTCGGTGCGGGTGTTAGCGATACGAGCGTTGTCATGATTACCCAAAGGAAGGCTGATGTAACCCTTGCCGACAGTCTTCTCATACTGCTCCATATAGCTAGCGAGGAAGTCAGTGATATTACCCTTTCCTTCCTTATCGAAGAAGCTGTTACCCTCGCTGCAACCGTTGAGGATGCGCCAGCTTTCTTTCTGGAAGAGGTCGTTATAGCCATTGAACCAATGGAAGAAATCTACATGAAAACACTTGTCAAGTGCATCAGATGGATAAGACCACTCTGCCACCATCAATGAACCCGGATACTCCTTCTCGAGCAATTCGCGGATCTCGCGCCAGAAGAGTTTCGTAGCGTTCTCGTTGGTGGTGAAGAACTGCTCGTTGCCACGTGTCTGACGGGTCTTGACCAAAGCGCCAGCCATATCAGCACGGAAACCGTCGCAACCCATATCCATCCAGAAACGGAGCACATTCTTAAGGTCTTCCTTCATGGCCATGACATCTGGATGATCGGTCGGCAACTGCCACTTCTGCTCAGGGTCAGGATTAGCAAAGCCGAAATTCAACGCTGGCTGACACCAGTAGAAATTTCTCATATACTGGCCATTACGCTCTGCATAACCTTTGATGAACTGACCAGCGAACTCGCGTGGGGGATCGACCCAGTTGGTCTCTGTCCAGATATAATAGTTGGAATACTTATTTGGTTCCTGTTTGCACGATTGGATGAACCAAGGATTGTCAATC
>JAZUIL010000175.1:0-4810 GCA_045642245.1 Bacteroidales bacterium | reverse complement strand
ATCTCTACCTCGTCCTTGCTCTTTGGCTGCAGGAGACGCTTGTAGTGATTATAGACAGCCACACAGAGGTTGCGCTTAGCCTCGTCCTGACCGATGACATAGCCGTCAAGGAATTCCTTGATCTGCTGTGGTTTTGGAAGTTCTGTCAGCTTCAAATTGTTTGCAGATGCTTCAGCCTGCTTCTTCAGAGCGTCATCGACGATGAGCTTGGCCTGCTCTGCACACTCGTCACAGATGAAGCCATCGACACCTGAGATGAGGAGACGTACCTCGCTGCGACCTCTGCCGCAGAAACTACATCTATCTTCGTTTCTTTTTGCCACTTTCTAATTCAGTTTAGAGATTAGAGTTTAGGGACTCTAAACTATTATTTTTGCTTAGTGAAGATCTTATCGATCATGCCATACTCAAGAGCCTCCTGAGCGGTGAGATAGTGATCACGGTCACAGTCAGCCTCAATCTTCTCGTATGGCTGGCCAGAACACTCGCTGAGAATGTTATAGAGCTCCTGCTTGAGCTTCTTGATCTCGTTGACAGCAATCTCCATGTCGCTGGCCTGACCCTGTGTACCACCGAGTGGCTGATGGATCATGACACGGCTGTGAGGCAATGCGAAACGCTTACCCTTAGTACCTGCTGCGAGGAGTACAGAAGCCATCGATGCTGCCATACCTGTCACTACGGTGCTGACGTCGCATGAGATATAGTTCATGGTGTCGTAGATGGCCAAGCCACCGCTTACGATACCGCCAGGAGAATTAAGATACATAGTCACGTCCTTATCAGCTTCGGTGCTGGCAAGGAAGAGCAACTGAGCCTGCACGACGTTGGCGCTGTACTCATCAATCTCGGTACCGAGGAAGATGATACGATCCATCATCAAGCGGCTGAACACGTCCATCTGAGCCACGTTGAGCTGACGCTCTTCGATGATCGATGGATTGATATACGAAGCACGTGGCTGCATGGTGCTGCTGGTGAACTTCATATAGTCATCAAGCATATGGCCATTGAGGCCTACATGCTTGGTAGCAAACTTATAGAATTCGTTCTGATTCATTTTAATAATAATTAGGGGTTAATAAGTACAAATGAATCCTTGTGTACCTATTTTATATCCAGGAAGGTACTTTATGATTTCATTTGTTCCTATTTTACATCAAGGAAGGTACTTCACGATTTCGTTTGGTCCTATTTTACATCAAGAAAGGTACTTCACGATTTCGTTTGGTCCTATTTTATATCAAGGAAGGTACCTCACGATTTCGTTTGTACCTATTTTATTCCAATAATTTCAACATCACGAACGTAATGTTGAAATTATCAAACTAGAAATCTTATTTGAAGTTCTTTGCGATATTCTCACAAATCTCCTTCATCTCTTCAGGAGAGAGCTTCAGATGCTCCTTCTTGAAATCCATATCACCTTCCTGCTGCATTGGGATGACGTGGATGTGTGCATGAGGCACCTCAAGGCCAATGACGGTGATACCGACCTTAACACAAGGAATAGCAGCCTTAACAGCAGCTGCGACACGCTTGGTGAAGAGCATATGAGCAGCGATGAGCTCATCGTCCTCATCGAAAATATAATCGATCTCCTGCTTAGGGATGACCAAAGTATGACCTTTAGCTACAGGATTGATATCGAGGAATGCATAGAACTTATCGTCCTCTGCTACTTTATAGCTAGGGATCTCACCAGCTACGATGCGAGAAAAAATACTTGCCATATTTTTTGAATTCATAATTCAGAATTCATAATTGATAATTTCTGCTACAAAAAGCTCTATCAAAACTAACGGCGCGACAAATCAATTATGAATTATGAATTAGTAATTATGAATTATAAAGAGATCTCCAAAACCTCCAACTCCTGCACACCAGCAGGAACCTTAACACTCACTACATCGCCTACTGCATGACCGAGAAGAGCCTTGGCAATAGGTGTTGCCACGCTGATCTTACCCTCACGGAAGTTAGCCTCGCTCTCAGATACGATGGTATAGGTAACTTCCTTATTCATCTTCTTATTGAGGAGACGAACCTTGTTCATGATCTGGATTTTATCGCATGAGAGCTTGCTTGCATCAATGATACGAGCATTGGCTACCTGATCCTTCAACATAGCGATCTTAGCCTCGAGCTTACCCTGATTCTCCTTTGCTGCATCGTACTCTGCATTCTCGCTCAGGTCGCCTTTATCACGAGCCTCAGCAATGGCTGCCGAAGCCTTAGGACGTTCCACACTTTCCAAATACTGAATCTCTTCGAGGATCTTCTTATAACCCTCTTCTGACATGTAACTAGCTGCCATAGTGTTTTTCTTTTATATATTTTTTATTATTATTTTCCTAATTTGTGTCCTACTATAAAATCACATAGCGCAGAGCTTAAGCCCCGCGTTATGTATTATGTTTACCGTAATTCAAGTCAATAGTTAATAGCTCGAAAGACTCTTAACTATTAACTATATACTTAAATTGCTTTTGCAACAGCTGCTTCCAGCTTAGCATCATCCTCAATACGATCGATGATACCACCATCGCGCCCCATAATAAAGACGGTTGGGATAGCAGTCACATTATAGAGAGCTGCGGCTCCGCTGTACTGCAACAATCCATTCTGATCGAGAAGGATGTCACGGTCACGAACCACGGTCCAAGGCAGGTTGTTAGCGCTGACCTTCCAGAAGTTCTCGTCGAAGTCAAGACAAACCTGATAGATCTTAAGACCGCTGTTCTTATAACGCTCGTAGATCTTGCTGAGCACCATGTTGTGTGCTACAGACATATCATAATAGAAAGCGGTGAAGTCAACAAGAACAACGTCACCCTTACCATTGATGCTTGAGAGTGGAACGATCTTATCCTGTTTGTCTTCAAGGTTAAGCTCAACGAATGAAGCCTCATTGATTGTGACATTCTGGAAGATAGAATCGCTCTTCTGCTGATTCTCACGAGCCTGCTTGATGAGCGCCTGACCTTCAATAGTACGCTGCTCAAGATAAGCGCTACGTGGAGAATTAGGATAGAGCATATGCCAGAGATTGGCAACAGCACCATATGCCTTATTATCCTGAACGTCAAGCGGATCGAAAATTGTCAAGCCAGAGACAGTCTCAAAGAGAAGGTAATAGCAGACAGGAGAACTTGGATCCTTGTAGATATAGTCGCGAAGAACCTGCTGCTTATACTCATTGACATACTGAGTAACCTTCTGGCCGAACTCGAGATGGCTAACTTTACCATTCTGACGATCTGCTGTGAGGTCATATAACTGACGACGAAGGTTGCCACCAACGCTGACTGCCTGCTTCAAAGCTGTATTAAGACTATCTTCTGCAATATAAGTTGTACTGAACTTATCCTTGTTAGCGATAATGCTGATAGGAGTCTGCAGTGTATCACTGATTACTGGAATGGTCTGGCCATTGAGAACCAGACAGAAGAAGTCAGGACCACCCTGCTCTACCTGTGGATTGAAGCTGAACTTACCATCCTCACCAAGTCTCAGTGAATCAACCAATACTGGATTAGAACCAGAGAGATGCATCAAGGTAAGCAACTCGCCCTTTGCGTCATTGACAGTACCTTTGATAGAAACAGTTCCCTTATCATTAGTACAACTACATATCAGCGACAAAGTGATTGCCGCCAATATAATAAACAATGTGTTTCTTTTCATTTCTATGTTTATAAAATGCTATTTTCGTATTTTAGCGGCGCAAATATAGAACATTTCATCGGAAAAAGCAAGTAAAACCTTCTATTTTTTTTATTATTTAATTTTTTTATCCTTAAAATTTGATTATCTAATGATTTTTCAGTAACTTTGCACCGTTTTATACGCATATACAGAATATACGAGATATTAAGAAAATTATGGTAAACAATTTGGTTAATCCAATCAAGAAGACCATTACCCTGAGCGATGGACGTACCATCACTCTTGAGACGGGTAAGGTAGCGAAGCAGGCAGATGGTGCCGTAGAGCTTCGCATGGGTGGCACGATGTTACTCGCCACCGTATGTACAGCACGTACCGTGACTCCAGGTACCGATTTCATGCCTTTGACTGTGGAGTATAAGGAAAAGTATGCGTCAGCAGGCCGTTTCCCTGGTGGTTTCACCAAGCGTGAGGGTAAGGCTAGTGATTATGAGATTCTGACCAGCCGCCTTGTTGACCGTGCGCTCCGTCCTCTTTTCCCAAGCAATTATCACGCTGAGACTTTCGTCAACGTGACTATGTATAGCTCTGATAAGGAGAACCAGCCTGATGCACTTGCAGGTCTTGCAGCTTCTGCTGCTATGGCAGTGTCTGGCATTCCTTTCGAGGGCCCAATCTCTGAGGTTCGTGTAGTTCGTATCAATGGCGAGTTCGTCATCGATCCTACCTTCGAGCAGATGGAGCAGGCTGACATGGATCTCATGGTAGCTGCTACCTATGACAACATCATGATGGTAGAGGGTGAGATGAAGGAAGTTTCTGAGCAGGATCTTCTCGGCGCTCTCAAGGCTGCACATGAGGCTATCAAGGTTCATTGCCTTGTACAGAAGGAACTCATGGAGGCTGTCGGTAAGCCAGTATTCGAGTACTGCCACGAGGTCAATGACGAGGAGCTCCGCGCTGACGTCAAGGCTAAGTGCTACCAAGGTTGCTACGACATCGCTAAGAGCGGCAACAAGAACAAGCATGAGCGTGAGGCTGCATTCGAGGCAGTTAAGGAGGCCTTCATCGAGGCTCTTCCTGAGGAGAAGAAGGAGGACGAGGAGTGGCTCGGCATGATCGACCGCTACTTCCACGACGT
>JAZUIL010000174.1:0-7584 GCA_045642245.1 Bacteroidales bacterium | reverse complement strand
CCTTGATCCACATTGGAGAAATCTTACGGAAGAGTTCCCATGCATCATTGCCACGACCTGCAACGGTCTCGCCGATGATGACCCATGGATTGTTATGACAGAAGATACCAGCGTTCTCCTTGTAACCTGCACGATAAGAAGAAATCTCACCCATCTCTACATGGTAAGTAGTGTATGCAGGATTGTTGAGTACCATACCATGCTCACAGTCGAGGTACTTCTTACAAGAGTCGATGGCTTTGTCCACCATGCTCTCTTCAAGGCCGATACCAGCCATTGTACAGAAGCCCTGGCTCTCGATGAAGATCTTGCCTTCCTCGCATTCGTTCGAACCGATCTTGTTGCCATAGAAGTCATAAGCGCGGAGGTACCATTCGCCATCCCAGCCATGCTTCTTAACAGCCTCAACCATTGCATCGATGCACTTTTGAGCACGTGCAGCCTCATCGTTCTTGCCGATCTGCTTACAGAGCTCTACGTAATCCTTACCGGTTACAACGAAGAGACCAGCAATCATCAAAGACTCAGCCTTAGAACCTACAGAGTTGTTCTCTGTGGTCTGGAAGCTCTCATTTGGATCCCATGAGAAACAGTTGAGATTCAAACAGTCGTTCCAGTCAGCGCGGCCGATGAGAGGCAACATGTGAGGACCGAGGTTCTCAACGACGTGGTTGAACGAAATCTTGAGGTGCTCAAAGAGAGAAACCTCTGAGCCGACCTTGTTATCGAATGGAACAGGCTCGTCAAGGATAGAGAAGTCGCCTGTCTCCTTGATATAAGCCACGGTACCAAAGATGAGCCAGCATGGATCATCGTTGAAACCGCCACCGATGTCATTGTTGCCATGCTTGGTGAGTGGCTGGTACTGGTGATAACAACCACCGTCAGGGAACTGGGTAGAAGCAATATCAATAATACGTTCACGAGCACGCGAAGGTACCTGATGTACGAAACCTACAAGGTCCTGGTTAGAATCACGGAAGCCCATGCCACGGCCTACACCGCTCTCGAAGAATGAAGCAGAACGAGAGAAGTTGAAGGTGATCATACACTGATACTGGCTCCAGATGTTAACCATACGGTTGAGACGCTCGTCTGAAGACTTGACCACATACTTGTCGAGCAGTTCATCCCACATCTTAGCAAGTTCCGCAAATGCGGCATCTACAGCCTCGACAGTCGAGAATTTCTCGATGGTAGCCTTAGCCTTGGTCTTATTGACGAAAGTGACGTCTGAAGCCTGTGACGTGATGAGCTCACCACTCTGCTTGCGAGCGAGGTCCTCCTTGCAGAACTTCTCGTCCTGCTCGTTCTCTACATAACCAAGAACAAAGATGTAATCCTTGCTCTCGCCTGGCTGGAGGGTTACCTCGATATAATGCGATGCGATAGGAGACCAGCCGTGAGCCAAAGACATGCTTGGCTTGCCTTCCAATACACACTTAGGATCAGCGAATTCGTTATAGAGGCCGATGAAAGACTCACGATCGGTATCGTAGCCGTCGATCTTAGCATTTGAAACAGCGTAATATGCATAGTGGTTTCGACGCTCCTTATACTCTGTCTTGTGGTAGATGACGCTGCCGTCAATCTCTACCTCACCGGTTGACCAGTTACGCTGGAAGTTCTCCATATCAGTAGCAGCGTTCCAGAGACACCACTCTGCTAAAGAGAAAAGCTTGATAGTCTTCTGTTCGTTGGTCTCATTGGTCAAAGTGACCTTCTGAACCTCGGCCCAAGTCTTGAGTGGAACGAAGAAAAGAGCACTAGCCTTGATGCCATTCTTGCTGCCAGTGATACGGGTGTAGTTCATACCATGACGACACTCATAAGAATCGAGCGGAGTCTTACAAGGTTTCCAACCAGGATTCCAGATGGTACCATTGTCGTTGATATAAAAATAACGGCCACCATTGTCCATTGGCACTCCGTTGTAACGATAACGGGTAATGCGACGGAACTTAGCGTCCTTGTAGAAATCGTAACCACCAGCAGTGTTACTAATAAGACCAAAGAAATCCTCATTTCCGAGGTAGTTAATCCAAGGGAATGGGGTCGCAGGATTTGTGATGACAAACTCTCTGTTTGCATCATCGAAATGACCAAAAATCTGTGATTCCATTATTATGTAATGTGATTAGTTTGATAGCTTGTAAGTAAGGATATATAAAAATCGTGTGCAAAGTTAGTCAAAAAATACTGAAATCGGAAACAATGGTCCAATAAATAAGAAAAAATGTTAGGAAAATGTCATAAAAAGTCAAAAAAGAAACTTTTTGTTCTGCTTTTTCCGTATCTTTGCATCCAATTTTTAAGAACATTTCCAATCTTAATGAAACATATATTATCACTGCAGGCTCTTTTGTCGCTGGCTTTTGCTGTCGGCATTACTTGTTTTTTTGCCTTGCTATATCCACACCATCTTCATTTCCAGGAGCAGTTCCAGCTCTTCCAATTTGACTGGAACTATGCTTGTGAGACGATGTCCGTACCCGGAGGTGTGGCAGAATGGCTAGGTCGTTTTTTCGTGCAGTTTTTCCTATTTGCATGGGCAGGAGCAACTTTCGTAGCACTCATACTCACCGCCATCCAAAGACTTACTGCCACATGGATCAAAGAAAAGAGTCTATATGCACTCAGCTTCATTCCTGCAGTGCTGCTCATGGTTTTTATCTTCGATGAGAATGCCAAGTTTGGAGCTGTCTGTGCTGTGTTACTTTCGCTGTTAGCCGCGTGGGGGCTTTCGAAGGTGCGCCCGTTATGGTTCCAGGTCGCTTTATTCCTCCTTCTTCTGTGGCCGGTCTATTGGATCGCTGGTCCAGTGTCCATTATTTTTGCAATCCTTTCGCTCTTCAAACTGCTCCCAGCGCTTCATCAGCAGAAAGGTTTGATGTGGAGTGGTTCGCTGCTCGTCGTCACTTTGCTGTTCGTTGGTGCTATTCCTTCGGCCTCGCACCATCTGGTCAATTATCAGTTGATCCGCTTCTATTATGGCCTGCACTATCATAACGAATGGCAGAATGCTCCTAAACTGCTGTGGTCGGCCGCTTGGATTCTGTCTCTTTTGCCATTGTTGCAATTCCTTTTCCGCAAGCCATTGACTAAGAAGGCATCGCTCATCATCTCTTTGTCGGCTTATGCTTTGACGATTGCGGTTGGAAGTTGGTTGTTTCAATCCAATTATAGTGCACACAACGAGGAGATCATGAAGTACGATTTCATGGCACGTCATCAGCAATGGAACCAAATTCTCCTCACGGCTAAAGAGAAGACTCCAAATAATCCGCTCTCCGTCACAGCTCTTAACCTAGCGTTAGGTATGCATGGTCAGTTGTCAGAACATATGTTCGAATATCGTCAGAATGGACTTGCAGGTTTGTTGCCGAGTTTCGTCCGCGATCCGGTCAGTCCTCTTACCACCGCTGAGGCCTATTATCAATTGGGTATGATCAATACAGCTCAGTGCTATGTTTTCGAGGCGCAGGAGGCCATCCCGAGTTTCCAGAAGAGTGCACGCTGCTATAAACGTCTGGCACAAACCAACTTGATCAGAGGCAGTTACGAGGTGGCTCGCAAATACCTTCTGACACTGCAGAAGACCTTATTCTATCGTGAATGGGCTAATGAAACCCTTGCATTGCTTGGTGATGAGGAGGCTATCAACAATCATCCTGAGTATGGCAGATTACGCAATAGCATTGTCGATCAGGACTATTTTTTCAGCGAGTATGAGATTCCTCAGATGCTGGGTAATCTTGTGATGACTAATAAGCAAAATCGTCTGGCTTATGAGTATCTTGAAGCTGCTTATCTGCTTACAGGAGACGTCGATAGTTTTATCCAGTGTCTGAACTTGGGTCAGGAAATGGGATATAAGACTATGCCAAAGCACTTCCAGGAGGCATATATTCTTTTATGGAGTCGTGATCACACTCCGAATGAAACAGCTCCATCTCACATCTCTCCAAACATCGTTCAAGGCATGAATCAGTACTATACGATGGCTCAGAGACCCGGTGTCACCAATGAGGCTCTTGCACGTCAGTTCGGTCGTACTTACTGGCATTACTTCTTTGCAAATATCAGAACTATCAAATGATACAGCGTGCATTCTATTTAATACTCAGTGCTTTTCTCTTGCTCGTCGCGGCTTGCTCAGAATCTGTCAGCAACGCTCGTCAGGAGCAGGAAACGCCTGCCATCTTTCCTGATTATGTCGATGTTACTATTCCATCGAACATAGCTCCGCTCAACTTCTGCATGTCTGATGAGTCAGCTTTACTTGTCGATGCTGTTATTACCGACGGCAAAGGACATCAGCTTCATGGTCAGGGCAAAGAGACGACCGATTTTGATATGGACGACTGGCATCAGTTGCTGGCCAATAACGTAGGTGGTACGTTGCAAGTTAAGGTGTCGGCCAAACTTAATGACGGTTGGCACACCTATCAGCCATTCAGCATCTATGTCAGCACCGATCAGATAGATTATGGTGTAGCTTACCGACTGCTTGAACCTGGTTATGAGGTCTATAGCAAGATGGGAATCTATGAACGCAACCTCTCGACCTTCGAAGAGACAGCGCTGCTTGAGAACACGCAGTTTGACGGGTGTGTCAACTGTCATAGCTTCAATCGTGGCAATCCGACCGACATGAGCCTGCACATCCGTGGCAATCATGGAGCTACTCTCTTGCGCCTCGGAGGCCACATGGAGGCCTATAATACAGCCACCCAGGAGACACTCGGTTCTTGTGTCTATCCTTACTGGCATCCAGAGGGTCGTTACATCGCCTATAGCACCAACAACACGCGTCAGGTCTTCCACATCCGCGACAAGAATCGTATTGAGGTCTTCGATAGTGCATCTGATCTGCTGGTTTATGATACCAAGACCAACGAACTGATTACCACCCCAATCTTGGCCAAGGACAGCGTCATGGAGACCTTCCCAGCCTTCTCAGCCGATGGTCGGACACTCTATTTCTGCCAGTCGACTAACCTGCCTGAAGGTAGCGTAGAGTATCAGAACCTGCATTATAATCTCTGCAAGATCGCCTTCAATCCGGAGGATGGTACGTTTGGCGATAAGATCGATACCTTGCTCAATGCTGAAGCACTCGGCCGCACTGCCACCATGCCACGTCCATCCTATGATGGTCGTTATCTGATGTTTACGATGGCCGACTATGGTCAGTTCCCTATCTGGCATCATGAGGCCGATCTCTATATGGTCCCGACCGAAGACCTCACGGCACCGATCGACAGCGTAGAGCAATATAAGATGAAGGTAGTCAATACCGAAGAGACCGAAAGCTTCCATAACTGGAGCAGCAACAGCCGCTGGCTCGTCTTCTCAAGCCGTCGTATCGATGGCCTCTTCACTCGACTTTACTTCTCCCACATCGATGAGAACGGGCAGGAAACCAAGCCTTTCCTCCTGCCACAGCAAAATCCTCGACGCTATTATAATCAGCTCTTTATGAGCTATAATGTCCCAGATTTTATCACAGCACCAGTCAACTTCGACAACCTGCGTGCAGAAGAAATCATCGCAGCTCCTGAGCGCAAACAGATGGGTGTGAGAAAATTATAAAAGAATGTAGTAGTCTTTTGTTTGGATTACGCCAATAAACATCAGGATGTCATATTTCGGTACTGAAATATGACATCCTGAATTGTTTTTGTACTATTCGCGACCCTGAATAGTACATCTGGAAGTTGTTTTGTACTATTCGCGACCCTGAATAGTACATCTGGAAGTTGTTTTGTATTATTCGCGACCCTGAATAGTACATCTGAAGTTTGTTTTGTACTATTCGCGACCCAGAATAGTACATCTGAAGTTTATTTTGTATTATTCGCGACCCAGAATAGTACATCCGGAGTTTGTTTTGTATTATTCGCGACCCTGAATATGACAAACAGAGTTTCGGATAGCATTTTCTGTTATTGCGAACACTTATTTTATTTTGAGAATACCTTAGCGAACTCGTCGGCACTGATTTTTACTGGTTCGATCATGTACTCAGGTCGATTGTAACATTTCAGACGATAAGTATTCTGCTCTGGATCTTCCTGAGGAAGCAAGAAAGCTTTCTCAACCTTTCCATCGTGGAAGTATGAGAAATAAAGACGACTGTAGTTGCCATCGATACGACGAGAAGAGCACATGATCCATTTCCCGTTGCTCGACCAGGAAGGGTAGGTATCTGCTGCACCTTCGCTGTTAAAGTTGGTAAGATCAAGGAATGGAGAGTTTTCTGCCTCAGGATCATTCACAAGTGGGAGCTGTTCGTCAAGCTTCACACAGAAAACGTCGGCATCGCTATGTCTGGTATGGAAACATCCGTACTGACCCTCAGGGAACAGCATGTAGTGACCGTCAGGACTGATACGAGGCAAGGTTGCACTCCTGTTTTTCGATGCTGCATCATAGACGAGCTCCTCTTCTCCGAAACTGAGTGTAGCTGCATCAAATGACTTGCGATACAGGTTGTACTGAATCTTCTCGTAGGTCACGCGGATGTCCTCTCCCTTTATCTCTTCAGGAAGCGGTACAGATTTACAGTAATAGAGGAACTGTCCATCAGGCGACCAGGTAGGGTAGACCTCAAGCAGTTCAGGATCGTTGGCTACGACTATCACAGAGTCTGTTGCGATATCGTATAAAATCATGTCGCTCCCAAGATCATAAACCTCAATCTTGTCAGGATGTGCTGTGTAGAAAGCCTGGCGAGTCAGGTTTGTTGAGAATGCGATAAGCTTCTCGGTAGGATGCCATGAAGGATAGACACCTGATGAAATGGTGTAATCACGCTTCAGGTTTACGCTTGAGATCTCGCCATCATTCACAATAACAGTTCTTGCATTCGATAGACGCACATGGAAGAGCATATTATCGGTCTTGTAATTCTGATAGCTGTGACAGTTGATACACTGACCTTTAGCTCTGTCAATACTTGTAAGTTCGTTGTTGAATATCTCAGATTCTTCGAACGAGGTAAGATTTCGCTGGGCAATGGACATATAGCTCCATGCTACGTAGGTTGGATCCACCAAGCGGTATGACACGTATTCGTCGATGGGATCTGGGGCCACGTGTATCTCAAATGGGCTGAACGAGAGCCATTCTCCTGCTTTCTCTCCCCAGACCTCAACCTTGATACTCTTGCCTTTCGAAGCATCAAGCATGTCATGCCACTCGGATTCAGGAATCTGGACTTTTACACCCTTGCCGTAGGTCTGCTGCTTGCCATCTGGAGTAGTAAGACGGGCCACACATTCTGTAAACTCCTCTGCTGGGAGCATGAAGTTAAGTGGCGCAATGTTGCAAGGTATGGTGACGTTGCAATAGTCAGGGAATATAGCAGGCAAGCTCTGTGTGTCCTTGCTCGAAGAAGGCACGTCAGGATGTGCCACACAAGAAGTTAGCAGCAGTAAAGCTACTGTCAGGAACTGGAAAAGTCGGATTACAGAGGTTTTTCTCATAATTAATAACTTGTAGCGGTTACTCTTGTGTTTACAAATTTACGACCGAAGATGTTGAAGTACCAATAGGTATCACCAAATGCTTCGCGCATCG
>JAZUIL010000173.1:0-4048 GCA_045642245.1 Bacteroidales bacterium | reverse complement strand
CCATCTTCGAAAGGTTTTTCCATATAAACTCTAATCTGTTTTCCAGAATTGATATTATAACCAAAATCCAGATACCAATTGCCAATATGATTGCCATAAACAAAACCATCGCCTTTATTTTGTCCAGATCCATCTGATTTTGGAATCAAAACTTTTAGGAAATCTCCAGATTTAGCTTTCTTTCCTGATACCTGAGCCTCCTTACTGAATTCATATGTCGTCTTTATTCCTCCAAAGAAAACAGCATGTTGCATACCTAAAGTTCCGAAGAATCTATGGCTTGAATTACTTCTAAGGTATAATTCTTTATGATGGAAAGAGATGTCTCTTGTAAAAAATGAACCAGTATGATTGGCATGATATTCTTCGAATCGATCTTCTAACCAATCTCCATCTAAAAGACGACCATATCCAAAATCGACATACGCTTCTAACTGATTATGCAAATAAGGCACATAGACAAAACCATCTGTAGCAATATGAAATGTCGGAATAGGTTTTGCATTACCTGATAATATAAAATCACCAGAAGAGAGTTCTCTATTAATGACAGGTGACGATTGTTCTCTCGCACCAACCTCCAGATAGATCTTACTATACGTAGCGCGAAGATAGAGTTCCTGCAGATATGCTTTATGATTGCTATGAACAGAAGCAAGACCTGTGATACCTCCTGAGATATTCCAATGATCTAGGAATTGAAAATCCCCCTTTACAGAAGCTGACATATATCCTGTATTAGCTCGAGGAGACAAAACATCAAAACGATTTACTGTCATCATATAGGGTGAAAACTGGCCAGTTGAAACAGCACCTTCAGCAGTAAGTTCGTAATCAACGGTCGCTTTATTCTGTGCAATAGAATAAAACGGCACTAGAGTTAATACAGAGTATAATACGAATTCTTTTATCCCAGAAAAATTCATCTTTTAATCTGATAAATTAACCAACAAGCTCCTCTTCTTTTTTACGAGGCATTCGATAAAGAAGCCAAGCGGTAGGACAAATTGCAGCTAACACAAATAAAACAAGAGCAACAATATACATTTTGGTTTTAACTGTCTTCTTGGCTGTAAATGGTTGATCCACAATGAAACCTGCTTCATCTTCGGAATTAACACCCATCAAAGCATTCTCACGCTCTTGTAAAAGATAAATAAGCAGATTATTCTGCAACTGAAGATCTCGCTCGTTATTGAGCATCTCAATCTTATGTGCAGGCATTGTACCCAATGACTGAACATCATTGCCAACAAGATTAGATAATGAGTTTATCAGCATCTTATTCTGAGCTATCATCTGACTTGAATGATCGATGACAATAGCACGCATATCATTGATTCGATCTTCAAGATTCTGAAGAATAGGATTTCCAGGTTTAGCAGATTGAAGCATTTCTATTCGCTTCAAGATCAAATCATTATACGAATTGATTAGAGGACTCTTCCCATCCTGAGCAAGAAGTTGATACTGATTAGCAGGATCACGAAGTATCTGAAGAATAGCTTCATGAATATTCTGTTGTGTCTTAAGCGCAAATATGCTGTCTTTTACAACAGAGGTCTTCTGAATAAGTAACGATGTCTGAGTATCAACGTCAACAATCTGATGTTCGTTCATATAATCCTGCACACCCATTTCAGTCGTATCCAACTGGTTCGAGATGATGTCAATACGTTTGTCCAAGAACGATATCTTAGCAGCAGACATTTCTGCCTTATGCTGTCTTCTCATCATACGATAGCTGGCAATAAGACTTCCTATCATGTCACGTCCATAAGCTGGATCCTGGATGTCGTAGTCAATCTCTACCGCATTGGATTTTTTATTAACTTCCTTAAGAGTAAGTACTTTCTGAAGAGATTCTGCCACATAATCATTTCGAGTCACCTGAACATTAATGGTACGACCTATTTGATCAGATCCTTCAGTATAATGCTCTGTCTTTAATAATTGGAAAACGCCATGAGGTGTTTCAATTGTAAATGGCAGAGTTTGGCTCTTAATTTCTACCAATGTTTTCCAACCTAAGAATCCAGATGAAACTTTGACTTTTGCAGAAGAATTACCAGTCAATTCAATCTTGAACTTCAGCGAAGTTGACAATGTATCAAATAAAACCTTAGGAGCTTCAACAAGAACAGGAGATTTGCCATATAAAGACATTTTATGCAAGCCCTCTCGTTGCGTATACATACGATTAACACCCAAATTAGCAACGGCTTGCTTATAGCAATCATGAGAACGAAGAACTACTAATTCATCATCCATCGTAGAACTACCCAATCCTGACAGGGAGAATAGATTTGCCATCTGAGAGGCACCGAGCAATCCCTGAATACCAGAAGAACCACTCTCCTTTTCAATCATAATCACGGCCTCATTATGATATACAGGAGAACTGAATACCGCATAAAACAGCGATAATAGCACAGCAAAACCGAAAGAGATATAATACAGCTTTTTCCCCTTCTTTAATGCAGTCAACTCTCTGGTCAAATCTAATTTATCGTTTACTTGTGACATAGAAATAGATTACTTAAACAACAAAGCGATACCTAATGATGCAATAACAGAAACAACGCTTACAATCGTAGATGTTGTCTGAAGACGGAAACTATTCATCGAATTGTAAGTGGAATTCTCTTTATGTACATCTGTTGCATCAACAATCAAAACATCATTCTGTTGCAAATAATAATATGGAGATTGAAGGATAGAAGAATCCGTCAAATCTAATACATGTTTTTCGACAATACCGTTATTCTCTCTCATAAGAATAAGGTTATCTCTTCTACCATGTAAGGAGATATCTCCTGCAGCACCTAAGGCATCAAAAATGCTACAACGCTGTCCTTGAAAAGTTTTAGTTCCAGCGGAACCGACTGCACCAAGAACAACAACATGGAATCCCTTGATATCTACTTTTACGATAGGATCCTTGACCGTCTCACTAATCTTATCCTTGATCATTTCAGAGATCTCGTCTGGAGTCATACCCTCAACATGGACTTTCCCAATAGAAGGAATAACGATATGTCCCGTTTCCGAAACAGTATACGTCGAAATACTTTCAGATGACTCTACTTTCTTATCGCTTCTTCCAATAAAGTTGACAGCAGGCAAATTAAAATGAGAAGTAGCTTGTGGAACAGTTGATGAAATATTAATCTGTAATTCATCATCAGGTTTCACTTTAAGACTATATTTCTGGTTCAAAGCTTGAACCAACTCAGATTCCGAATTCTTCATATATGTCATTCCCACTTCTTCAGAGAATGTTCTACATGAAGACATAAATATAATTGTACAAAACAACAAAGAAATGCACAAATACTTATTATTCATTGTTATAAAGTTTGATATTGCACTATTATTTGTGAATCAACATTTGTTCACACATACGTACATTATAAACGCGCGAATAAACATTTTATTGTGTTAATGCAGCAAACTATTTTCCGATTGCCTTTTTATAGCAATAATGTTATCATTTCTTCGTTAAATAGTAAAAATAAATGAGTATGAAATATTTATTATCAATTATAATTACATTTCTTTGTATTTGTCAAAACGCCATTGCCAATTCGCAATGGGAGATATATAACACTTACAAAGATTACTCACAACTTGTAGAATACCATGGCAAGTTCTATATCAGATCTGGGAATGCCGTATATTACACAGGTATAGACGAGGACATTCAAACAGCTTCATTCACCAGATTGGATGGTTTATACTCTTCTACCATTCAGCAGATTGCTAAATGCGAAGAAGCTGATCATTTTGTTGTTGTTCATAGTGATGGTGTTATAGATATATTGAATTCTTCAGAAGAAGTTTCCAGCATCTATGACCTGAAGAACAAATCAATTTCAGGAGATAAAACCATCAACAATATAACTGTCTGTAACAAATCATTGTTTGTCGCATGCGGATTCGGGTTCATAGAGATAGATCTTGAAAAACAAATCATCAAAAATGCTATATACACACCAAGTGATTGCGAATTTGCTTTCGCTTATGGTGATGGAATATATTATTCCCT
>JAZUIL010000172.1:0-8279 GCA_045642245.1 Bacteroidales bacterium | reverse complement strand
CCATCCGATAGGAGCGGTTTTTTCTTTGATGTCATTGGTTGGAAGTTGGTCTTCTGTCATTCCTTTCTGAGAATTCATACGGACACAAGTAGTCTGTTCTGTCTCCGATAGAGCATGGATGAAGTCCTGAAATTCACTTTTATCCATGTAGGCAGAAAGGTCATTGACGAAGTCTTCTGGCAGGATCATATAGTAAGAAAAATTCTAAATATTACGCTTAAAATATAGAAAAACTATCTCATTTCTAAAAATATGGTGCAAATTTATCACTATTATTTTGAATTACCAAATTTTTTATGTATTTTTGCACAATCTTTGGACCTTTTATAAGTTATCATTGTAAAAATGTCAGTAACTGCCATCTATCTCATACCTTGTACTTTAGGTGAAACTCCTATTGAACAGGTTTTACCTCCATACAATCGTGAGGTAATATTGGGATTGCGTCACTTCATAGTCGAGAATATTCGCACGGCAAGACGTTTCCTGAAGAAGGTAGATGCATCGATTGATATTGATCAGTTGACATTTTATGAACTAAATCAACATACTGATCGATCAAAACTGGATACTTTCCTCGAACCAATTCGTCAGAAGCAGTCGATGGGAATCATATCAGAGGCTGGTTGTCCTGCAGTTGCTGATCCTGGAGCAGATGTAGTGGCACTTGCAATGAGAAAGAAGATAAAGGTTGTCCCTTTGGTAGGTCCTTCGAGTATCATTCTCAGTGTGATGGGATCGGGTTTCAATGGTCAGAGTTTTGCTTTCCATGGATATCTTCCGATTGATGAGTCAAAGCGAGTCGCTCGACTCAAGCAACTTGAGAATCGGTCTTATGCGGAGAATCAGACACAACTCTTCATAGAGACACCTTATAGAAATGTGAAGTTATTGAATACTTTGATTTCGACGCTTCGTCCACAGACACGTATCTGTTTGGCTTCTAACATTACTTGTGCGGATGAGCAGTTCAGGACGCTTTCTGTTGCAGAATGGAAGAAACTCCTATCATCTGCAAAAACAGAAGAAGATCAGCAGAAGATAGTACCACGTGTACCTTCTATTTTCTTGATTTATAAAGATTAATATTTAAAAACATAAAGTGCTTAAGTTCTTAAGTCTATCAAGCGGCAGTAGTGGCAATTGCTACTATCTTGGCACCGATCAGTATGCTATTCTGATCGATGCGGGTATCCCTGTGCGCACTATACAGAAGGTACTTCGTGAGAATGGACTTTCATTCAGCAAGATTATGGCCGTATTGATTACACATGATCATACCGATCATATTCGTTCTGCTGGTAGTCTTGGCGAACTTTATCACTTACCTGTCTATAGTACGAAGGCTGTGCATTCCGGCATGGAGCGCAATTATGGTATGTCGAAGAAACTATCTGCTGCTTCTCGTCGTTACCTTGAGCGTGATGTAGTATTCAATATCCCTGGTACAGATTTCCGAATCACTCCATTTACAGTACCTCATGATTCGACAGATAACGTCGGTTATTATATTGAGTTCGGACCTGCGTCTAATGCAGTTCGTTTCTGTTTGGCTACTGACGTTGGTTTTGTTACTTCAGATATTCGTCATTTCTTAGGAAAGGCAGATCATGTGGTAATGGAAAGTAATCATGACATCGATATGCTGATGAATGGTCCGTATCCTCAGTATCTGAAGAAACGAGTAAGAGGAGAGGGTGGTCATATGAGTAACCATGAATGTGCAGAACTCATACATGATATCTATCATCAGGGAATGAAGCATATCTTCCTCTGCCATCTTAGTCATGAGAATAATGATCCGGATCTGGCATACCGTACGGCAGCCAAGGCGTTACAGAGTGAAGGAGTAAGAGTAGGTGAAGATATCGTGTTGAGTGTGCTGATGCGCAATAGTCCTTCTCGAGTATACTCTTTGCACCCGTCTGGTGCTATTCCATCTCAACGAACTAATCCGTCAAAACCTCCTCAGCAGTTGGAGATTAGTTTTGACGATGAAGATTAAATTAGTTTTTTCATTCTATATTATAAAAGCAAATATCGCCATCTTCTAACAGAGGATGGCGATATTTTTATCTATGTAATCTTATTTGACGAAGGATTTATTTGCCC
Source organism: Bacteroidales bacterium (assembly GCA_045642245.1). Taxonomy (GTDB): domain Bacteria; phylum Bacteroidota; class Bacteroidia; order Bacteroidales; family UBA3663; genus Liminaster. The sequence goes on along the minus strand of JAZUIL010000172.1, from coordinate 6,167 downwards.
ATTTGAAGCTATTCCATCGTCTGACAAAAACGATGCCGCGGATATTCTCATCGAGTGTGAAGGCTACCCACATACCCACTAGACCTAAGCCTAAGGTGATGCCGAACAAATAACCTAAGCCAACTCCGACGATCCACTGTACGATGAGTCCTACATAGAAGGCGTAGTTAATATCTCCTGTAGATCGTAGTGTGTTACAAGCCCAGATGTTGACACACTTACCAACCTCAAGTACTACATCTACCCATAAACACCAGCAGACAAGGTCGATAATTACCTGATTTTCAGTTAACGCTTTGGCGATCAGTGGTCCTAAAAGTGCTACGATCAAAGAGAATGTAACACTCACGATAGCTCCACGATGCCATGCAAACTTACCTAAAATATATGCCGCTTTTGTTTTGTTATCGCCAATCAAATGTCCGATGATAATAGAGTTGCCTTGAGCAATGCAAATGGCATATAGATAGACGAACATGACAATGTTGACGATATACGTACGAGCAGTGAGCGCTTCGTTGCTGATAGCATTGATGAAATAGAGAAGGGTCATCTGCTGAAGGTTGTAAGAGATATTCTCACCTGCAGATGGAAGACCGATCTTGAGCAAGTCACGTAATTCATGTCGAGGAAAGCACCTGAAGAGTTTCTCTGGAATGGATGTAAAGAGCTTTTTGCGCAAAATAATGCAGATGACAATCATCGAAATGACGCGCGAAAGACTTGTCGAGATAGCCGCACCGTCTGATCCTAAAGCTGGCATACCGAACTTACCGAAGATAAGTGTATAATTACCAATGATATTGATAACATTGACAACGGCTACTACCATCATCGGGTAGATTGGTTTGTCTGCACTTCGGAGAATCGTATTGACTGTTGTGGTAACGGCTTGTGTGAAAGCAAAACCTCCTACGATCTGCAGATAGGGCTTGCCATAAACCATGAGTTCTGGTCGGATGCCCATGAAGGTCAATATATCTTCTGCTCCAAAATAAAGGATGACGCTCACCATAAGGCCGACGAGCAAGTTGAGCATCAAAGCTACAAAACCTACTCGCATGAACTTATCCTGTCGTCCGGCACCCAAATACTGAGAACAAAGGACGATGGTTCCTGCATTGATAATTGTAAATAGGAGGAATATCAGCATCAGAATCTGGTTGTCCATGCCGACAGCAGCTACTGCTTCGTCTCGGTATTGACTCAACATGAAAGTATCAATACCGCCCAATAACATTGTTAGTAAGGTCTCAACAAAAATTGGGGCGACGAGCTTGTTGAGGTCTTTTTTCAGATTGATAGCCATTCGTGACTAGTGTGTAGATTCTATTTTATACCTTAAAATACCGCAATAATTCTTTTCTCTTGTGGCAATGACTGCGATTCTATCATCGCAATATGATTCGATGTCGTGGTCAAATACTGATTTGTATAGAGTTTCCAGGATCCGAAACCTTGATTTTCGGATCCTGGATATCTTTTTATTTGAACATTCCTTTGAGAATCTCCTGTGTCACTTTACGGGTCACAGAAGTAGTGGCAGAAGAAGCAGCCTTACCGAGGATGCTTCCACCAGAAGACTTGCTTGACTTCTTGCCTGTGATGCTGTCAGAGACGCTCTTGCCTACGCTACGAGCGACGCTGGCAGTAACTGCACCGATAAGTGTACCGAAGATGGTACGTGTCCAACTGCTCTTCTTTGACTTGGCCTTTTCTTCCTTAGCTTTTTCTTTTTCGAGGCGAGCCTGTTCTTTCTCGGCTTCTTTCTGAGCCTTCTCAGCTTCCTTGGCTTCAAGTTCCTTCTGCTTTTCTGCCTCTGCCTGCTGACGAGCCTCAGAGAGAATTTCGTAAGCTGACTCACGGTCGAAGAAGTCTGCATATCCCTTGATGCGAGCTGGAGCAGCCTGCTGGATGTCAAGACGCTGACCTTCGGTTACTGCGCCGATCTGGCTGAGAGGGAAGAGGATACGAGCACGTTCTACGACTGAAGGAGCACCCTTTTCATCAAGAAATGATACGAGAGCTTCACCGGTTGCAAGTTCCAGAATAGCATCTTCAGTCTTGAAGTCAGGATTTGCTCTGAAAGTCTGAGCTGCTGTACGAACTGCCTTCTGATCCTTAGGAGTATAAGCGCGAAGAGCATGCTGTACGCGGTTGCCGAGCTGACCGAGGATATTCTCAGGAATATCGGTCGGCAGCTGTGTGATGAAGTAGATACCTACTCCCTTAGAACGGATGAGACGGATCACCTGCTCGAGTTTGTCAATCAACGCCTTAGAGGTACCATCGAAAAGCATATGTGCCTCATCAAAGAAGAAGATCAACTTAGGAAGCTCCTTATCACCAACCTCAGGAAGTGTAGCATAAAGCTCGGTCATGAGCCAGAGGAGGAAGGTAGAATAGAGCTTAGGATTGAGCATGAGACGATCTGCTGCAAGTACATTCATTACACCCTTACCTTTCTCTGTATCGATAAGATCATTGACGTCGAAGGCCGGTTCGCCGAAGAACTTGTCGCCACCCTCGCTCTCGATAGCCATGACAGCACGCTGGATAGCACCGATGCTGGCAGGTGAGATATTGCCATATTCTGTAGTGAACTTAGAAGCGTTCTTGCCAACGAAATCAAGCATCAAGCGAAGATCCTTGAGATCGATGAGCAGGAGTTGATTGTCATCTGCAATGCGGAAAGTGATATTGAGTACACCTGCCTGTGTCTCGTTCAATCCCATAAGACGGCTCAAGAGCTGAGGTCCCATGGCTGAGATGGTAGTACGCATAGGGAAGCCCTGCTCACCATAAACATCCCAAAAACGAACAGGACTTGGCTGGAAGTCAGGATCACTGATGCCAAACTCTGCACAGCGCTTCTCGATGAAGCCGCTCATCTTACCTGTCTGGCTAATGCCTGAAAGGTCGCCTTTCATATCGGCCATGAAGCAAGGAACACCTGCCTGGCTGAATGTCTCAGCAAGGACCTGGAGAGTAACGGTCTTACCAGTACCGGTGGCACCTGCAATGAGGCCATGACGGTTACACATTTTTCCTACTAAGTTGATAGGACCATTGGCCGAGTGGGCCACATAGAGATTGCTGTCGAGATACATATTCTTCTAAGTGTAGATTTTCTGTAATGTTTATTATCGCCACAAAGTTACTCATTTTTTGCTTATAATCCAAATCTTTAACTAAAATGATATTTCCTACACATTATATTATTAGAGTTATTAGAAGATTTGCTAAGTGGATTATAAATTTCAACATCGTGTACGTGATGTTAATATTCTTTGTCAATTCATCCTTTTTCGCGTACTCAAAAGAGGATGCCATCTTAATCAATTTCAACAACGTGTACGTGATGTTGAAATAATTTGTTGTGGCATCCTAAAACGAGTACGCGTTTTAGGATGCCAACGTTGTGAAATTTAACATCGCGTACACGTTGTTGAAATTTTAGACTTATAAATGCATCTAAAAAAAGTAGGAGCAGAATTTATTCTGCCCCTACTAGTAATGATATACTTATGAGTGGGATTAGCCACCGAAGTTATCGAAGCGGATCATGTCATCCTCAACACCGAGAGAGTGGAGGAGATCAAGAACGGTCTTAGCCATCATCGGAGGTCCGCAGAGATAGTACTCACAATCCTCTGGAGCCTCGTGCTGCTTGAGATAGGTGTCGCCCATTACTGGAGCTACGAAGCCTGGGGTGTAAGCGATACCTGCTGCATCAGCCTTAGGATCAGGACGGTCAAGAGCGAGGTGGAAGTGGAAGTTAGGGAATTCCTTCTCAAGAGCGAGGAAGTCGTCGAGGAATGGAATCTCCTCGAGTGCACGTGCACCATAGAAGTAGTGCATTGGACGCTGACGATCCTCAGGAGCAATACCGTTGCCCTTCAACATGTGCATGATCTGTGCACGGAGAGGAGCCATACCGGCACCACCACCTACCCAAATCATCTCACGGCCAGAACCGTAAACAGGACGGAACTCACCATAAGGACCTGACATCACTACCTTGTCACCTGGCTTGAGGTTGAAGATATAAGATGATGCGATACCTGGGTTAACTGGCATGAAGTTGTTAGCATCTGGCTTTTGCTGCTCACGTGGCAAGAATGGAGGAGTAGCGATACGTACATTCAAGGTAATGATATCGCCCTCATCTGGATAGTTAGCCATAGAGTAAGCACGGATGGTTGGCTCTGGGTTAGAGCAGTGGAGGTCGAAGAGGTGGAACTTCTCCCAAGCTGGCAAATAAGTATCGCCAATGAGTGAACGGTCATAATCCTTATAATCGATCTCGAACTTAGGAATGCGGATCTGAGCATAAGAACCAGGCTCGAAGTTCATGTGCTCGCCAGCTGGCAGAGCAACTTTGTACTCCTTGATGAAGGTAGCCACGTTCTTGTTGCCAATAACGGTGCACTCCCATTCCTTAACGCCGAAAACGTCATCTGGAACGATAACCTTAGCGTTCTCCTTAATCTTAGACTGGCAAGCAAGACGATACTTAGCCTTGATCTGCTTACGGTTGAAGAAACCAACCTCAGTAGGAAGGATGTCGCCAGCGCCTTCTTCGATGATACACTTACACTGGCCGCACTTACCGCCACCACCACAAGCTGATGACAGGAAGATGCCACCCTGCTGGAGTGCAGCAAGAGCGGTGGTGCCGATACCAGCCTGAATCTGCTTCTTGCCATTGACATCGACTACGATGTTGCCAGCAGGAACGAGCCAAGCCTTAATGCCGAGCAAGAGAGCTACGAGCACCAGGATTACAGCCAGGAAAACTACGATTGCATAGATATAAGTCATTTCCATAATCTTAGTCTCCTTTTAATTAACCGAGTTGAATACCGCTGAAGCTCAAGAAGGCAATAGCCATGAGGCCGGTCACGATGAAGGTGATACCGAGGCCCTTGAGTGGAGCAGGAACGTTAGAATAAGCGAGCTTCTCACGGATGGCTGCAAGGCAAGCGATGGCGAAGAGCCAGCCGATACCTGAACCAAGTGCGTAAACTACTGGCTCTGCGAAGGTCTCGAACTCCTTCTGCTGCATGAAGAGTGAACCACCGAGGATGGCACAGTTTACAGCGATCAATGGAAGGAAGATACCGAGTGAACCATAGAGAGCAGGGAAGAACTTCTCAACAACCATCTCTACGATCTGTACGATAGCAGCGATGACTGCGATGAAGATAATGAAGCTCAAATAGCTGAGGTCAACACCCTCGATGAGAGCGTTTGGCTGAAGCACATACTTGTCAAGAAGGTAGTTGACAGGAAGGGTGATGAGCAACACGAAGGTTACTGCTGCACCCAAGCCAACAGAGGTCTTGACAGTCTTTGACACTGCGAGGTAAGAACACATACCCAGGAACAGTGCAAAGATCATATTGTCAATGAAGATTGACTTGATGAAAAGATTTAACAAATCCATAGTCTTTGTTGTTTATGAGTATTAATTACTTGTCCTGCAACTCTGGGTTCTTAGCACGAAGGTACCAGATGATGCAACCGAGGATGATCAGGGCTGCAGATGGCATCACGAAGAAGCCACAGTTCTGATAACCGTCGAAACCAGCCTCATTGACGAAGCGTGCGATAACATCGAAACCGAAGAGGGTACCAGCGCCGAAGAACTCGCGGATGGTAGCTACAACGAAGAGGATGCCAGCGTAGCCAAGGCCGTTTCCGAGACCGTCGAGGAGAGCTGGCCAAGGCTTGTTGCCAAGAGCGAATGCCTCAAGACGACCCATGAGGATACAGTTGGTGATAATCAAGCCAACGTATACTGAAAGAGCCTTGCTGACGTCATAGACGTAAGCCTTAAGAATCTGGTTTACAATAATTACAAGCGCTGCTACAACAACCAACTGTACGATGATTCGGATACGGTTAGGAATGGTGTTGCGGAGCAATGAAATGATCACGTTAGCGAAAGCAAGCACACAGGTAAGAGCAATACCCATTACCAAGGCTGGCTTCATCTGGGTAGTGACGGCCAAAGCCGAGCAGATACCGAGAACCTGTACGACGACAGGGTTGTTAGTCCAGAGAGGACCGGTGAAAACACCAGGTTTCTTTTCTGCCATAATTGTAGACATTTAGACTATTAACAATATTTACTCAGCCTTTGGGCATTCACCCTCAGCTTC
>JAZUIL010000171.1:0-2316 GCA_045642245.1 Bacteroidales bacterium | reverse complement strand
GATACTATAGGCGGTATTGCCTGCCAATCCGTCATTATCAGTATAGAAGGTCATGCTGTCGGTCGAAAGGCTGAAATTGATCAATCCCGTCGAACCGCCGGCCCATAGACGATGCTGTGCATCTTCATAAAGAGCAAAGATGATACTGCGATTGAAAAGATGACGTGGTTCAGGTTGCTGTTGGTTCAGATCGAGCTCATAGACACCGTCATAAGTACCCACAAGCAAATGATTATCACTCGTCAGAAGCAGGGAGGTTTCCCAACGATTGACTCCTTCAACGAACGAAAGTTCCTCAATGATTTTCTTTGACTTCAAGTCATAACAGAAGATTCCATGTCCCAACGAAGCCACCCAGAGACGATGCTGACGGTCTTCAGCAAAACCATAAATACGCGTTGCCACAGCCTCCTTTCTCTTGAAAAGATGACTAGTCGACGAGAAAACTCCCGTGCGAGGATCGATACGGCCACAACCTTCATCATAGCTTCCGATCCAAATCGTTCCTTCCGAATCCTCATAGATACTCTGCACAATGGCTGGCATTGTACCGCCATCGGTCGTAGTTGTATAATGATAAGAGGATGTATTATTCTGCTGCAAACGATATAGACCCTCTCCGTCTGTACCAACCCATACCTGACCCTTTGAATCAGACAACATCGAACTGATACTGCTGCTTCCAATCAAATTGGCAGAAGCAGATTGAGACCCCAGATAGCTGAAACTACTCTGTTGCATCGGAATACGAGCCACACCTTTCAGGAAAAGAGCCAACCACAGATCGCCATCACGGTCGCGGAAGATCTGATGAACTTTAAGATATTTTGACGACAAAGACGGAAGGTCTACTATATAATCAGAAACCACTCCGGTGGTCTCATCAATCATCTTCAAGCCGTTTCCATCCGTACCTATTATAATATGTGTAGCATCTTGGCGGAAAATACACTTCAAATTGGTGTTCGAAATACGGGTATTGTTCAGTTTGACCCACTTACGATTTTCCGTGTTGAGTTTATACAGATCATTGGACATGGTCTGAATATAGATGTCTCCATCCGTATCACGTAAGATATTCTGAGCCTCAGAAAACGGTTTTTCATCGGCAAATCGTTCCACTTTACGGCCATCTGGTAGTACACGATAGACACCTTCATTCATCTTCATGCACCAGAGGCTTCCATCCTTGCCCAATTTCAATTCACCGGTCATACTTGGCGGAAAACCTTCCCATGACGGAGCCATAAAGACAGGTTTCCCATTCTCGACCTTCACCTGGCACGAAAGATTACCAGAGACAAAAATATCTCCGGAAGGTGTCTGAGTAATATAACTAGGAGAAGACATCAGAGGCGAGCCATCTTCAAAAGCTCCTAACTCAGAGAAGTCGTCCGACTCCCTACGATAGAGCTGAAGGCCCATGTAATTACCTACAAAGAAATGGCCTCCCGCATCCTCGAACATATATCGCACGTAATTGTGCGCCAACGAGTGATCGTTACCTTCTTCATGCTTATAGATAGTCACCTTTGTTCCATCGAAACGGTTCAGTCCATTCTCGGTAGAAATCCAGATCATTCCATCACGATCCTGATAGATGCTATTGACAAGGCTACTCGAGAGATTCTTGTCAGACAACATAAAAATGTAGGGTCGTGCAAAACTTGGCAAACAAAATGCGAGAGATAATAACAAAACAAAGAGCGAAGTCCTCATAAGTTGTGCAATCGTTTTTATTAATGTGGCGCAAATTTAATATTTTTTTATAACATGAAGGTAAAAAATGTCAAAAAAATATATCAGAGTACCATTTTGGATATGAAAATATACTAAAATGATACAAATTAATAGAAATATATCTTGAAATAAGCAGATATTTTTTTGATACTATTATTTTTGCCCACATAATATAATAAATGTATCTTTGCCGCGAAAATCTCAAAATTTAATACTTTCTTAGTATTTTCCGATACAATACCGATACTTCCAACTAAGGACAATCGATTACCGCAATACAAGAAAAAAATATACAATCACATTATTAATTAATACAACTAACAACATGCAAAGTACCATTTCGAAAATGAAATCCTTGTGGATTCTTTTCGCGTTATGCCTTTTCCCTGTATGGGCATTCGCACAGAACTTTACAGCAACTGGTACCGTCATTGACAACACAGGCGAACCTGTTCCAGGCGCCAGTGTAGTTGCCAAGGGCACTACCAATGGTGTAATGACAGACATTGACGGCAACTTCGAGCTGAAGGTTGCCAAGGGAACAACTCTCGTATTCTCTTACATCGGCTATGAGAC
>JAZUIL010000170.1:0-5140 GCA_045642245.1 Bacteroidales bacterium | reverse complement strand
GCGCAGCATCCCTGTAGCCGCACACGGCACCAAAGGCAGCTGGCAGGTGCTCAAGCGTATGCTCGATGGTAAGCCGGTCATCATCCCTGGCGATGGCACTTCGCTCTGGACGGTGACCCACAACAGCGACTTCGCCAAAGCCTTCGTAGGTCTTATGGGCAATAAGCACGCCATCGGCGAAACCTTCCAGATCACGAGCGATGAGCATCTTACCTGGAATCAGATCCACGAGATTGTGGCTCAGGCACTTGGCGTGGAGCTCAAGGCTTATCACGTAGCTGCAGAGTTCATGCATGCCGTTGGCCCTAAGTACGATTTCGAGGGAGGTCTCATCGGCGATAAATCCTGCTCCGTCCTCTTCGACAACACCAAGCTCAAGCGCGCCGTCCCTGGCTTCTGCGCCACCGTCCGCTTCGATCAAGGTGCTCGTATGGCCGTAGATTATATCCTCAAGCATCCTGAGTGTCAGGAAGAAGACCCTGATTACGATGCATGGTGCGACCGTGTCATTGCGGCGCTCGAAGCAGCCAAGAAGAATATCTAAAAGACATGTCTCAGTTCAAAAAGAAACTACTATATAGCCTCAAAGCCGCTTGGCCAACTACCCTGAAGAGCGCCAAGTGGCTCTTGAAGCTGATGATTCCCATCTCTTTAGCTGTGGCATTGCTGCAGCATTTCGGCATCCTCGAGTGGATTGCACAATACCTCAATCCCATCTTCCAGTACATGGGCCTTCCTGGTTCTTCGGCCGTCATCTTCATCACCGGAGCCACGGCAGGCACCTATGCGGGTGTTGCGGCCATGATGTCCATTCCACTCACCTTACGTCAAGCCACGATTATCTGTCTGATGATTGCGCTCTGTCACGCCTTGCCTATGGAGTGTGCGGTGTGCAAGAAGACCGGTTCCTCGTTCATCAAAATGGGCGTCATCCGCATCATCATGGCCTTCGTATGCGCGTACTATTTAAATATAGTGCTTCCTGACATGCCCGAAGCCTACGCCTATATGGGTGCCGCGGCCGACAGTAGCCTCATGGAAGTTCTCTACACCTGGCTCCTCTCTCAGCTCAAGATGGTGGTCATGGTCTTCGGCATCATCTATTCACTGATGGTCATCCAACGTCTCATCGAAGCCTATAACCTCCTACCGAAGCTCTCCGAATTCTTTGCTCCACTGATGCACGTCTTCGGATTATCGCGCCAAGCCACCTATATGTGGCTCGTAGGCAACGTCTTAGGCCTCAGCTACGGCTCAGCCGTGATGCTCGAATTGGAAGAAAAAGGTGTCATCACCCCCAAAGAAGCCAACGATGTGAACTACCACCTCATCATGAATCACTCCATGCTCGAAGACACCATCGTCTTCGCCATCACCGGCATCCCAGCGTGGTGGATCATCTCCACCCGCGTCCTCTTCGCCATGCTGGTCGTATGGGGAAGGATTCTGGTAAAGATGGTAAGTAAATAAGCATAATAAGGTGGCCAGGAAGTAAGAATACCGTCATTCTTGGCATCAAAATTCAACACTTGGTACCAAGTGTTGAAATTCTTGACTTAAAATATCAACACATTGTACATTGTGTTGATATTATTGATCATGGCATCCTCTTTTCAGTACTCAAATGTGGATGCCACGAGCGAGAATTTCAACATCACGTACGCGTTGTTAATATTATTGACCGTGGCATCCTCTTTTCGGTACCGGGAAAAGGATGCCACGAGCCATAAAGCCTCTTTCTAAAATTGGAAAGGGGTTTTATTTTTATATAATTGAAGAAACGAATTCCGTAATGCAATAACCAAAGAGCATATAAGTTGCTTCTAAAAGCCTTTCAATATTTAATTTTTGTTAAATAATTCCATTTTCTCAGTACTATGTATTGCATAGTATCTAAATTATGCCTACCTTTGCAGCGCAAACCAATAATTATGATAAAAAAACGATGCAAACAAGCATTATTGACCTAAACTAAACAAACTAACGAAAGAACTATGAACGTTGACAACACTAAATCTCAGATGCGCAAAGGAATGCTGGAGTATTGCATTCTGCTACTCCTCCACCGCGCTCCTTCTTATGCCAACGACATCATCGCACAACTCAAGGACGCGAAGATGCTCGTGGTGGAAGGTACTCTCTATCCTCTCCTTACCCGCCTTAAGAATGATAAGCTCCTGAAGTATGAATGGCAAGAGAGCTTGCAAGGACCTCCGCGCAAGTATTACGCGCTGACACTCGATGGCGAGGAAGCGTTGCGACAATTGGATGACAGTTGGAACGAGCTGGCGTACACGGTCAATGCGCTCAAGAATACGCTGATCGAGGCAAAGCCTGAAGCCGCAGAGGTGATCACGCCTACTGAACCGTTTAACAATGATATAATTACTTATTAATTAATACTTTCATCATGACCGTGTGAGATCTTTCACTACGCTCAAGATGACATACAAGGATAGAAATAACTATGAAAAAGAATATTACCATAAACCTTTTCGGTTCATTATACTGCATTGACGAGGATGCTTACGCTTTGCTGCAGAAATACACCGAAACAATGAAGAGCTACTTCGCTCGTCAGGAAGGTGGAGAGGAGATTGCTGACGACATTGAGCATCGTGTGGCTGAACTCATGTGGCAGAAGAAAGAGGAAGGCAACGAGGCCATCGACATCGACATGATCAAGGAGATCATTGCTAAGATCGGCAATCCGGCTGAGATTGATGGCAAGGAGGACGAGACAGAGGAGAAGACCAACTATTCTGGAGTTTCGGACAACAGCAACTACACTCATACTGAGAACAAAACGGGCAATGCTTCCTATTCTAAATCAGAGAGTTCTTCGGAGAGCAACAGCAAAAAGTGGAATCTGAATGACCGTCACCTCTATCGTAATCCTAAGGATAAGAAGATCGCTGGTGTCTGTTCTGGATTGGCCGTATTCTTCAATGGTGGAAAAGACACAGGTATCAACGATGCTACTTTCTGGCGACTGGGATTCCTCGGCGCAGCTACACTGTTATTTTTCTATGTACCTTGGTGGATGCCTGATATTTTACAGCTCTGCGTGCCAGTCATTTATATCATTCTCTGGATCATCATGCCAGAAGCCAAGACGCCAGAGGACATGCTCCGCATGAAAGGTAAAAACGTAACGCCTGAGAATATCAACGAGGAGATTCTTCGCGAATCAGTTAATACCGAACAGAACACCACTCAAGCTCACGCGGCTTATCAGCAGCAGCAGAATGACAACAGCGGATGCCTGAAAATACTCTTCGGCGGATGTCTGGCCATCATGCTCATCCCCTTTCTGTTTGTCCTCTTCATGCTCTTCATTGCACTGGTAACAGTTGTTGGCATAGGTGGCGGAATCCTGGGTAATCTTTTTGAAGCAACTCCACTTGAAGGACTGCCGACACTGTTGGGAATGACCAAGGTGCCAATGCTGATCGGAATCATCTCGGTCATCTTTGTGCTGATTATTATTATCTGGCTCATTATCCGCTGGCTGAGAGGGGCGGACAACAAAATGTCAACCTCATCGATAGTTTTATGTATTCTCGGCATCGTCCTTGGCCTCGGCTGTGCAGTCTTCGGCCTTCTCTCATCGGCTGGCCGCTTTGCAAAAGACGCACATATATATATTAATACGACCCAGTCGGATTGGAACGACGAGGACAACTGGTTTGACAATGATGAGGATAACGATGATCATGATGACGCCATCAATATCTTCAATGATACGCTAGAGATCCATCGAACCATCGAATCGGGGGATGAAACAATCAAGGATACGCTCTATATCCCTACGGATACGATCAAGGCAAAAATCAACAAGCAGGTAGATAAGATCGTGGACAAACTGATTGATGTGAAGCAGAAATCTGACTCTATAAGACACTCAAAATAACACACTGAAGACCGTTTTCTTAGGGAATCGGTCTTCTTTTTTGTTTTTCGATTGTCCAAAAATTTTCTTGTAATACTTATTTTAAGTAAGTTCGCGTCAATTTCATTTTAGAAATTTGGATTTATGAGTGAAAAATAGTAAATTTGCACTCGCTTACTTCGAATACTATGTATTATAATCTATATCATTAAACAAATCCGCAAAAACCATGAAGATGAAAAATCTTGCAGCCCTTGCGCTGCTGGTTGGTGCTCAGCCAATGATGGCTCAGCAGCTCCAACTGAATGCCGACAACATTGATGAGATCCTGAAGGCAATGACCCTTGAGGAGAAAGCTACCCTCTGCGTAGGTTACAGCATCGCACAGGCTACCGAAGCCATGAACGGTATGCTCGGACAGCACGCCGACCTCGTACCTGGTGCAGCTGGCGCAACACGTGCCATTCCTCGCCTCGGTATTCCATCGACCGTACTGACTGACGGCCCTGCCGGTGTACGTATCTCTCCTACTCGTAAGGATGACCCTAACACTTATTATGCTACAGGTTTCCCTGTAGGTACCGCTTTGGCTTGTACCTGGAACACCGAGCTTGTAGAGAGCGTAGGCCATAGCATCGGTAATGAGGTACTTGAGTATGGTTGCGACGTACTCCTCGCACCAGGTATGAACATCCACCGCTCTCCTCTCTGCGGCCGTAACTTCGAGTATTATTCTGAGGATCCAATCGTAGCTGGTAAGATTGCGGCAGCTTATGTCCGTGGTATCCAGAGCCAGGGCGTAGGTACTTCGATCAAGCACTTCGCAGTTAATTCACAGGAAACCAACCGTACATATGTGAATGAGGTTGTTAGCCAGCGTGCTCTTCGCGAGATCTATCTCAAGGGCTTCGAGATCGCTGTTAAGGAATCTGATCCTTGGACAGTAATGTCATCGTACAACCAGGTCAATGGCGAGTTCGCTCAGCAGAGTCACGGTTTGCTCACCACCATCCTTCGCGACGAGTGGGGCTTCAAGGGTATTGTAATGACCGACTGGGGTGCTAAGGAAGGTACCGTAAAGGCTGTCATCGCAGGTAATGACCTCATGGAGCCAGGTAACCAGACAGAGATCAACCGCATCATCGAAGGCGTAAAGGATGGTACCATTCCAATGGCTGACCTCGATCGTAACACCAAGCGTATGCTTCAGTACATCGTTCGTACTCCACGCTTCCAGGGTTATAAGTT
>JAZUIL010000169.1:0-2876 GCA_045642245.1 Bacteroidales bacterium | reverse complement strand
TTATGCGGTATTAATCCAGCTTTCGCTGGGCTATCCCCCACTTAGAGGCAGGTTACATACGCGTTACTCACCCGTGCGCCGGTCTCTCCCCGAAGGGATCTCCCTCGACTTGCATGTGTTAGGCCTGTCGCTAGCGTTCATCCTGAGCCAGGATCAAACTCTTCGTTGTATTCTTTTATCGTTATCTGCTCCGAGGAGCGAATAGACAATTTCTAGAGATTCGTCCAATTCTGGCAATCAATTCAGTTATTGACGGTAAAGCCTTTTCAAATTGATAATTAAGAATTGATAATTACTAATCTGAAGCACTCGCTCTACCCAAGTATGTACTTGCTAAATTTTATTGTCAATTTCAATACTTCAAAGATCATTGCTAAATCAGTTCGCTTGCGCTTTTCTGTTTTAGCGGGTGCAAAGATAGCGGCAAATCTTTATCATTCCAAACATTTTTATTAAAAACTAATCAAAAAGGCTCTTTTAGGGCACTTTTCACCCATTTATGGCATATTCACGTGGCAGAATTCCCGAATTCGACGTCGATTTACGGTCAAAATCCACATATCATAAAACTATTTTACAAAATATCAGATGTAAAATCGGAAATATAAGAATAGACTCTTATATTATATATAATGTGTAGATCATTATTACAACATTTTAGTACAAAAAACTCCATTTTTCACCATTTTAGACACAAATCGACATAGAAATTTGGAAGGAATTAGAAAATACACTACATTTGCAGCCACATTACCTATAAATAAAATAACCACTTTACTTAATCGAACAAACCTGATGAAACATTCACTTTCCCTTTTGTCCGCGCTGGCATTTATGTCAGTAGCTTGTACTAGTCAGCAAACGGCCGACCAACCTAAAGAACCAGCTTCAACGCTTATCAATGCTGATGGTACCGTAACTTTCACCTATCGTAACGACAATGCAAAAGAAGTGCTAGTTGACGTACAGTTTGCAGTTAGACATGCTATGGAAAAAGATTCCATCTCAGGCATGTGGACCGTCACTTTAGGTCCTGCCGATCCAGACATGTATCCTTACTGCTTTGTCGTGGATGGAGTAAGTATTATGGATCCACAGTGTCAGCAATGGTTCCCAAATGAAGGTTTCAAAAACTCACTGCTCGACATTCCGGGCCCTGACAGACCTCTGATTCATGCCATTCAGAACGTTCCTCATGGCAACGTCGATTATATCACCTATTATTCTCAAACTATTGGGTGCTACAATCACGCAGTCGTATATACCCCACCAACCTACAATCCAGACAACAACAAGACCTACCCCGTCTTCTATCTCATCAGCGGAACTACCGATACAGAAGAGGTATATTATAAGGTCGGTCGCGTGAACTATATCCTTGACAATCTGATTGCTAAAGGTGATGCCAAGGATATGATCGTCGTCATGCCATACGGCAATCCAATGAAATTGATGACAACCATGCCAGATTTCAGAACCATGGGAGATCTCTTTGGCAATGACCTCAACAATGACCTCATGCCATACATCGAATCACATTATAGAACGATCAACGACCGCGATCATCGCGCCATCGGTGGATTCTCTCGCGGTGGCAACCAAGCTTTGGCCAATGGTTTGACACATCTTGATAAGTTCTCTTATCTGTGTTCATACAGCTCGTTCACGGCAACCACACTCCCACTGGTATACGATAACGCTCAGGATACCAACGAAAAGATTCACCTTTTCTGGTTAGGTATTGGTACCGACGACTTCCTCTATGGCACCAGTCGCGATTATCTTGAGTTCCTCGACAAGAAAGGTATCCGTAGTGTCAAAGAATTCACAACCGGCAAATTCGGTCATACCTGGATGAATGCCAAGTACTTCTTGGGGCGTACCCTGCCAATGCTCTTCAATCCAGAAGCTTCGGAGGCTGCCATGCAGCAAGCAACTCCAGCTCCTGCTGCTACTGGCGAAGAAGAGCCATTCACCCCAAGTGTCATGGCTCGCATCTTCCCACGACAGGTCGTTTCACCTGAGTTCACAGAAGAAGGCGTCACCTTCCGCATCAAAGCAGAGCAGGCTTCAAAGGTTATGATCGAAGGCGAGATGCTGAACGAGCCGACTGCCATGGAGCGCGATAGCGACGGCGTATGGAGCATCACAATCAAGGACCTCACTCCAGAAATCTATTGCTATAACTTTATTGTTGATGGCACTAAGGTCATGGATCCTACCAACATGTATCTTGCTCCAGATCGTGGATTTAAGCGTAGCATTGCCATGATTCCTGGCAATCCATACGATTACAACAACGACTCTATTGATTACTCGCCAGTAACTTATTGGGTTGAAAATATGCCTGACGGACAGACATCTCATTATGCAGTATATCATCAGGCAAACGTAGAAAACCCAATAACCATCAACTTAGTAGCTGGCAAGAACGATAGTTTTGAAAGCTGGCAGACCATCGGCAGAGCCGGAGTCATAGCCGATCAGTTGATGGCCAAAGGACAGTGCAAACCTTGTGTCATCTTTATGACCGAATGCAATGAAGTAATTTCAGATGCAGACATCGTCATTAAGGCCGACGACTACAGCAACTGGTTGGTTAGACGTTCAGCCTTGATAGATGCTCTCAAGAAATAAAGGATCAGACAAAACTTACATCCATCAATAAATAAAGGATTTGCCACTAAAGCAAATCCTTTATTTTATATAAACTATGTATCTCAAAATCAACCGGCCCTGGTGTCATAAACGATTCTGGGTGCCGGTTAAAAAACATCACATCAAGACCCGCATTCTGAGCGCCTAAGATATCGGTAGAAAAATTATCTCCTATCATCAACGTTGTCTCCGGCTTGGCTTTTGTCTGACCAAATGCA
>JAZUIL010000168.1:0-9446 GCA_045642245.1 Bacteroidales bacterium | reverse complement strand
AGTTATCGCCATACTTCAAACCAGAACAAATACCTGAGGCAATAGCGTAAATATTCTTCAATACACCTGCATACTGAATACCGATGACATCGTTTGACGTAGTGGTATGTACGAAATGATTCTGGAAGAAATCAGCATACTTTCGAGCTACCTCCAGATCTACACAACCAACTGTGAGATAAGTCAATCGCTCATAGGCTACCTCCTCTGCATGACTTGGTCCGCTCAAGGTACATACCTGAGAATCGCTCAAAGAGAACATCTCCTTCAGGTATTCAGTAATCGTGATGTTATAATCTGCTACAATACCCTTAATGATAGAGATCACCACTTTACCCTCAAAAGATTCGGTGATTTTCTCCACACTACACTTCAAATATGGCGATGGCATACCGAAGATGACGGTATCCGAGTTTCGGATCGCCTCGTTCATATCTGTAGTGAAATGAATCTTGCTTGTATCAAAGCGTACGCTTGAGAGGTATGCAGGATTGTGTTCCAGCTTCTTGAACTCCTCAATACGAGCAGAACTACGCATATACCACCACATCTCAGCACCGTTCATCTGAACGATCTTTGCGATGGCAGTACTCCATGATCCGCTGCCGAGAAGAGCTACTTTACCAGGAATATTCATAATGGTGTATTTTATTCTTCCACTGTAAGTCCTGAAGCCTCAATAGCAGCCTCGACCCAACCCTTCACAGCGTCCTGTGAAACGTTCTCAAGATCTGTCAGGAGAGCCTTATACTTCTTCTTGACATCCATGAGCTCCTGATAGAGCTTGCCAGGCTTGCAACCTGCAAGGCTAGTGACGGTGAGATAACCTGCCTTCCAGATGACTGCTACCCAGTCTTCACATGGTACGCCAAGTGCCATAAACTTCTCTGCGCTGTCCTTAGCTACAGGCTTCTCTGGCTTCATAGTTGGGAAGAGAAGTACCTCCTGGATGGTTGGCTGACCAGTCATGAGAATAGCAAGACGGTCGATACCGATGCCGATACCTGATGTAGGAGGCATACCATATTCAAGAGCACGTACAAAATCATGATCGATTACCATAGCCTCATCATCACCCTTATCAGCCAGCTTCATCTGATCGACGAAACGGTTGTACTGATCGATAGGATCATTAAGCTCTGAATAAGCATTAGCCAACTCCTTGCCATTGACCATGAGCTCGAAACGCTCGGTCAAACCTGGCTTGCTGCGGTGCATCTTAGTAAGTGGAGACATCTCAACTGGGTAGTCGATGATGAAAGTTGGCTGAATGAATGAACCCTCGCAGGTCTCACCGAAGATCTCATCGATGAGCTTACCCTTGCCCATGGTCTCAGTATCCTCTACACCATACTTCTTTGCGACTTCACGCATCTCCTCCTCGCTCATACCGTTGAGATCGACACCGGTCTTCTCCTTGATAGCGTCAAGGATAGGGAGACG
This sequence comes from Bacteroidales bacterium, assembly GCA_045642245.1. Taxonomy (GTDB): domain Bacteria; phylum Bacteroidota; class Bacteroidia; order Bacteroidales; family UBA3663; genus Liminaster. Next base: position 8,003 of record JAZUIL010000168.1, on the reverse strand, counting down.
GCGGTATGGAGCCTTGAAGTTGACGATATTGTCACCAACCTTTACCTCAGTAGTACCGTTCACTGCGATACAGATCTTCTCGAGGAGCTGCTCGGTGAATGACATCATCCAGTTGTAGTCCTTGTAGCTGACGTAGAGCTCCATACAGGTGAACTCAGGGTTGTGTGAGCGGTCCATACCCTCATTACGGAAGTTACGGCCGATCTCATAAACACCCTCGAAACCACCTACGATGAGGCGTTTCAAATAGAGCTCAGTAGCAATACGGAGATAAAGATCTACGTCGAGTGCATTATGATGAGTGATGAATGGACGAGCACTTGCACCACCTGCAATCTGCTGGAGGATTGGGGTCTCAACCTCGGTAAAGCCAGCGTTGTCAAATACGCTACGCATGGTCTGAAGGATCTTTGCACGCTTGAGGAACACATCCTTCACACCGTCGTTAACCACGAGATCGAGGTAACGCTGACGATAGCGGAGCTCTGGATCATTGAAACCATCGTATGCAACACCATCCTTATACTTAACGATTGGCAATGGACGGATAGACTTAGAAAGCACCTTCAGTTCCTGACAATGTACAGAAATCTCACCGGTCTGTGTACGGAAAACATAACCCTTAACGCCTACGAAATCACCGATATCGAGCAACTTCTTGAACACGGTATTATACATCTCTGTATTCTCTGGATCAGGGCAGAGAGCGTCACGGCTGACATATACCTGAACACGACCCTTAGAATCCTGCAGCTCCATGAATGCAGCCTTGCCCATGATACGACGGCTCATGATACGACCAGCCACATTTACGGCACGTGAATTCTCTGCAGTAGCAGGAGTAGGAACCTCCTCACCTGCCTCATTCTTCATTGTTGGGAGATCAACGAAGTTCTCACGAATTTCATCACTGTAGCCTGTTACCACACACTCGGCAGCAGGATAAGGCTCAATGCCCAACTTACGCATTTCTTCAAGCGAGTTACGACGGATCAACTCCTGCTCGCTCAATTCTAAATTTACCATATATTTTCAAATATTATTATTTCTTCTAAACACAATACGCGGCAAATATACTCATTAAAAATGAGAGCACAAAAAAACTGCGCAAAAATTAAATATTTTGCGCAGTTTTACGTCCTATAAATGTCTTTAAGCTATATCTGTCTAACAATTTAAGCTTCTTGCCATCCACTTCCAGAATATGCTGACCTTCTAAAGTAGCTACACAACGCCAGAATGAAGACTCATCGACCTGAAGCAAATCACACCAATCCGAGAGCTCTGCATCAAGGAAAACATTGACTGCATTACGCTCTGTAAATGCAAGAATCCACGAAGCTAATCTGAGCAAAGGATCATGCTCTCCGCTAAAGTCCATTGCCTTGTGCTGTTTCTGTGCATTGGTACACAACATATTCATCACATTGATCAAGAAGATCGGATTCTGTTGAATGACCTTCAGAACGTTTGACTTCTCAAGCTGCATGACACCCGTACGAGTCACAGCCTGCAACGTGTCATGGATATGAGTCTCGGCACCAAAAAGATTATAGAAATGTAATGTATAAGGACCCTCAAAATCCTGCTGAATCTTTACCTTATGACCGAAGGTTGGGGTAATTGACCTGACCGTTCCAGAAAGGACAAATGTCATTGCTTCACATTCATCTCCCTGGTTCATAATGATCTGTCCCGGTTCATACTGACTGAACGAGAATGGAATCTTTTCAATAATATTTGTCAACTGTACTGAGCTGATTCCCTGAAATACAGGAAGCTGCATCAGTAATTCATACATTGTTGTTGCCATCTATTTTCAAATATCAATTATCAAGAATCAAATACACATATCAGTTATCAATTCTTGAAATATCAAATAACTAATCTCCTATTTAACTGATCATACTCCAATCCACCTTGCCTGCGAAGAGCGTTGCCATCCTACGGCGGATGATACCATTCTGCTGCAATTCGAACAGCGGATCCTGTTCGACTACCTTCTTGGCTAGGTTTCTTGCCAACTCAAGGATCTGTCCATCTTTCGCTAAAGAAGATATCTTCAGGTCAAAAGCCAGACCTGACTGCTGAGTTCCCTCCATGTCACCAGGTCCTCGCAGACGAAGGTCTGCTTCAGCGATCTCGAATCCATCCGTAGTACGACACATCACATCGATACGCTGCTGCGAGTCTCGACTCAATTTACTATCCGTGACTAAAACGCAATATGACTGATCGGCACCACGTCCTACTCGACCTCTCAACTGATGCAACTGACTCAAACCGAAACGTTCTGCGCCTTCAATGACCATGACCGAGGCATTAGGCACGTTTACACCTACTTCTATCACAGTCGTCGCTACCATTATCTGAGCTTCATTACGAACAAATCTCTGCATAGCAGCATCCTTGTCTTTCGCCTTCATCTTACCATGTACCATTACGACATGATATTCCGGTCCGAATGCTCTTTGCATATCCAGGAAGCCCTGTTCCACAGCCTTATACTTGAGTTTCTCGTTCTCAAGTACTAATGGATATACCACATAAACCTGCCTTCCTTTATCAAGTTCTCCTCTGATGGCACGAGTCAGTCCGATACGCTGATTATCCCATCGATGAAGTGTCTCTATAGGCTTACGTCCTGGAGGTAATTCGTCGATCACACTGACGTCAAGATCGCCATAGACGGTCATGGCCAACGTACGAGGAATTGGCGTTGCCGTCATTACCAGCACATGAGGTGGACGGCTATTCTTTCTCCAAAGCTTGCTTCGCTGCTCTACGCCGAAACGATGCTGTTCGTCGATCACTACCATGCCGAGATTCTTAAACTGCACATCAGGCTCAATCAAGGCATGTGTTCCGATCAGGATCTGCAGTTCTCCCGAAAGGAGTCTCTCATGGATGACGTCTCGATTCTTTTTTGTTGTACTACCTGTCAGCAAAGCACATTGAATACCGACACTCTCCAGCTGAGGTTTGAGATTCTCATAATGCTGAGTTGCCAGAATCTCTGTAGGAGCCATCAGGCAAGCCTGGAAGTCATTATCCAGCGCCATGAGCATGGTCAACGTAGCCACCATGGTCTTACCACTTCCTACATCACCCTGTAGCAGACGGTTCATCTGCTTGCCGCTACCTACGTCCGAACGGATCTCCTTCAAGACACGCTTCTGTGCATTGGTCAGTTCAAAAGGAATACACTCTTTATAGAAAGTATTGAAATGCTGACCGATATGCAAGAACTGAAAACCTCCATTCTCCTGATGGCGCATCTTGAAAGAGCGTATCAGATACAGTTGGAGATAAAACAATTCCTCAAACTTCAACCTGTATTGTGCATATCTGAGATTATCAGGATTGGCCGGGAAATGAATCTGACGGATCGCCTGATTATATGGCATCAAGTTCTGACTCTCAACAATATATGCTGGCAATGTCTCAGGGAATGCCGCAGGATTCTTCTGCAAATAAGTCAGGACGATACGCTGTATGCTCTTGGAGTTCATACCCATGCGCTTCATCTTCTCCGTCGTCGAATACATGCCATACAAGCCAGATTTGCTGTCTGGATCATCATCAGGCTTGACAATATCGAGTTCGGGATGTGCTACACTAAATGTATGATTAAACTCCTTCGGCTGTCCGAAAAGAAGATATTCTCTCCCCTTCTGCACACTATCTTGCACATATTTGATTCCGTTGAACCAAACACACTCTATCATTCCTGTTCCATCGGTGAACATGGCATTCAGACGATGAGCAGTTCCTCTGAGGCCCACTCCTACTTCCTCCATGGTCGTGAAACGTCCCTTCAGCAGGATATAGGGCATCGATCCGTTGATATCGCAGATACGATAAACCTTCGACTTATCTACATACCTGTAAGGATAATAGGTCAAGAGGTCCTCAAGGCTATGAATATTACATTCAGCCTCAAGGACTTCAGCCCTTTTAGGACCAATACCAGGTACGTATTTTAAGTCAGTCATTCAATGATTGTCTTACTCTGCATTCTTGTTCTTACTCTTCCATACGAAGAATGCTACACCGCAGATCAAAGCTGCAGCGACACCGACAGAAACGCCAAGCACATAGTTCAAACCAAAGCCCTCTGGTGCTACAAGGATGTAGCTGGTGCACACGCAGGTCATAAACATGGCAGGGAGCATCGTCACGAAGAAGTTCTTACGATGCAATGTCAGATAGACGGAGATAGCCCATAAGGTGAATACAGACAGAGCCTGATTACACCAAGCGAAATAACGCCACAGCACATTGAAACCGTTCTTATCTTCAATACTCCAGATCAGTACACCTGCAGTAAGGATGAACAATGGCACAGCTATCAAGAGACGCTTACGCATGGCTTTCTGATCGAACTTAAGATAGTCGGCCACGATGAGTCGTGCACTACGCAAAGCTGTATCACCCGAAGTAATTGGAGCCACAGCAATACCCAGAATAGCCAGAATACCACCGATCACACCCAGCCACTCCTTGCTCACCGTAGAAGCCACATAAGCGCCTGTAAACGCCTTTCCGTTCTCAGGGTTAAGGATACCATTCTCGCTGAAGAAACAAGTAGCAGCAGCAGCCCAAATAAGTGCTACGATACCTTCTGTTACCATAGCTCCATAGAAGCAACGACGACCCAGCGTCTCGTTCTTGATACAACGTGCCATCAAAGGACTCTGCGTAGCATGGAAACCTGAAATTGCACCACATGCAATAGAAATGAACATCATCGGGAAGACTGGATTAACATCCCATTCCTTATTCACGAAATGACTGCTATCCCAAAGCTCAGGAAGTGTAGGCTGCACAATGATGATATAGCACATGATACCCACAGCCATGAACAGGAGGCAGAAAGCAAAGAACGGATAGATACGGCCAATGATCTTATCTACTGGACAAAGGGTTGCAATAACATAGTATCCGAAGATAATGCCGATCCATGCATATGAATCCAGACCGAAGCCGCTAGTCATATTACTGAGCAACTCTGCAGGACCGCTTACAAACACAGCACCTACCAGAATCATCAGGACGGTAGTGAAAACAATCATGATCATACGAGCCTGCGTACCGAGATATTTACCAATGATCTCAGGAAGCGAAGCGCCGTTCATACGAAGTGAAATCATGGCAGCAAGATAGTCGTGCACCGCTCCTGCGAAGATCGTACCCAAGACAATCCAGAGATAAGACGCCGTACCAAACTTAGCACCCATGATAGCACCAAAGATAGGGCCAAGACCTGCGATATTGAGGAACTGGATCATATAGACTTTCCAGGTAGCCATCGGGATATAATCAACACCATCCTTCATCTCGAACGCTGGTGTCTTACGGTCTGTCTCAGGAGAGAAGACGCCACTGATATACTTACCATAGACGGCATAGCCAAGAACCAGCAGCAATAACGCAGTCAGAAAACTAATCATTTTTGGTTATAATTTAACAATTGTTTTTATAGCAGAATACTCGATGTTGAGTATAATTTTTTCCAATTTACGATGCAAATATAAGGTTTATATTGTTAAATTGGTTAATTTTTTAACAAAAAAAGCATTTTTCATCCATAATTCTTGGTAATCTCATCAGGATTTTCTATTTTTGCACCACATTATAGAGATAATTAACTATATTAACAATTAAAATATTTTTGTACTATGGCTCGTGTAATTGCTGCTGACAAGTGTGTAGCTTGCGGCTCATGTATCGGTGAGTGCCCTGTAGAGGCTATCAAGGAAGGTGATGTTTACTCAATCGACGCTGATGCTTGCATCGACTGCGGCGCTTGTGAGGCTACCTGTCCTAACGAGGCTATCACTGAGGCTTAAATCTCAGTTATCCTCTATCCCTCAATGGGTTAAACAACTGCATTTGCAGTAAATTTTTCACCGAAGCTGGTTTCTTCCGAGAATCCAGCTTTAATTTTTACATAGCAGATTCACATTTTTTCGCTCAACGGTTAACGGCGACTCCAAATTTTCTGGCACTTTTCTGTCACATTAATGCAGAGATATAGATTGCATTTTTGCCAATTTTAGCCTTTTGTAATAGAGAGATGTCATTTTATGTTGCAAAAGTTGCATTACAATCTATTCCTTGTGTCCAAACTTCTGGATACAGATTTCACTATAATAATGTTTCCAAATCCGGAAAGTCTAAGTAATAAAAATACATTATTACAAAGATTGAAATTAACTTTTCGATGACAATATTTCCAAATTTGGAAAATTCATATTATTTTTGCACCACAGTAATATATAAAATGATATGGTAAACAAAAGTCTTGGAACACTTATCAAAGAAGAACGTCAAAAGAAAAACATTACTCAGGCTGAGCTCGGTCGCAGAATCGGGCTTAAGGCTGCTCGCGTCTCAAAAATCGAGTCTGGTGCCCCTATAACTCCAGAGGTTGCATCTTTCATCCTTGGCAAGATGGGTTCTCAGCTGCAGATTTCAGTAGTCGGAACCGACCAATACGACGAGAAGCTTTCTGATTTCGTCCTGATGTCAATTCTTAGCTTTGCTGACAGCAAACAGATCTCCTACGAGTCGGCATTCAAGTATCTGACCATGTTCAAGGGCATCAGCTTCCTGACCGAACATCATGACATCGAGCAGACGCTTGGCTTTGACGAGATTGTTTCTGATCTGTCAAGAGTATGCACTAACCACGGAGGAGCATTATGAGACTCTATCATGGCAGTAACCAGCAGATTCTGGAGATAGACCTGAAGAAAAGCAAAGACCACAAGGATTTTGGGCGAGGCTTTTACATGACTCAGGATTTCTCACGAGCTGTTGCTATGGCTCAACGTACCACCAGCATCGAAGGAACAGGAAGCCCAGAGGTCACTCCTTACCTATTTAACCCAAAGCAATTACCAACCGATGTCAAGATCAAAGAGTTCAAAGGAAGAACAGCCGAATGGGCATTGTTTATCCTTGCCTATCGCAAGCGGTATGGTGATGACTTTCGCAACCCGGAGCATCTGAGAAAACTTGCTCCTCTACTAAAATTTCCTGGCACCGAATACATTCAATATTGCTTCTGTACAAGCAAAGGTGTTGAACAACTAAAACTAGATTTATAATGGAAGAGAATATCAAGATCACGTCAATTCTTCAGGCATTGACTAAAGTAGTAGCTGAAACATTCAAGCTTTCTACCATTGAAGCTATCAGTGCCGTGGCTACATCCAAAACCGTAGCTCGTATTACTTCTAATCGTAAGGCAGAGTATTCAATCGAGAGAGAGACAGAATCCTTACTTTCAGAACTTCGTATGAGTGCACTATAATGGAGGGCAAACTTAAAGATGTTTGCCCTCTATATTATATTAGGTTATCTATATTCCAGTCCTACGAAGAGCGGAACATACGATTCGAAGAATACAACTGTCGATGAAATAGAGTCATCGATAATTCATAATAGATGTTAAAAGTTCTCATGTTCATGCAAGGTTTTGACATTATTACAATTTAATGGGCAAACAACAAATCAAAACAATTAGCAAAATGAACAAGAAACTGACAACAAAACTTTCTGTGATTCTTTTGGCGATGGCCACCACCCTGTTCTCATCATGCGATCTTGATGACAACGATAACGAGGTATCTTTCCGCCCAACTGCATTGGTGACTGTGAAGCCTACTGCTGACTCATTCTTCCTGCAACTTGATGACTCTACCCGTCTGCAGCCAATCAACATGACAAAGTCTCCTTTTGGTGACAAGGAGGTGCGTGCGTTGGTCAACTATAAAAAAGTAGAGGGAAAGGATAATAAATATTCGAGCGCCCATATCTCGTGTATTGACCAGAGCGTCCACATCAACTGGATCGACAGCATCCGCACCAAGATGACCGTCCCTTCTTTGGGCGATAAGAACACAGCCACCTATGGCAATGATCCTGTGGAGATTGTCAATGACTGGGTCACTGTGGCGGAAGACGGCTACCTTACCCTCCGTGTCCGCACACGA
>JAZUIL010000167.1:0-13254 GCA_045642245.1 Bacteroidales bacterium | reverse complement strand
CGACGACCCCAGAAACCGTTGGCAGCGCCTTGGGTCTGTGGTGCGGCTTCAAGAATCTGGCCGTTGAGGAGATCCTCAATCTGCGCCTGCTTCACGTCCATGCAAATGGTGATGTCTACAGGCTCGTCGTTGAAGTTCTCTACGACCATGGTCTTGTTATCGTACATGAAGAGGCTTACCTTTGATGGTGCGTCGATGTATGCATCAAGATCCTGGCTCAGCACACGGCGGATGGCCTTGAGTGCACCCTGTGGATAGTCATAGAGCTGACCGAAGTCCTCTGGGATGGTGAGCACATAGAGATTACCCTTGCTATAAAGACCGCGGTGGAGGATAGGATAACCCGACACGCCACGGGTGAGCGGACGACCGGCGCTGACTACCTCCCACGAGTCGTTGGTGTAATAATCTACCTGTGGGATGAGGATATCGCGCTGGCTCTTGCCATAGTTGCCGAAGTCGTTGACCAAGGCCTTGCTGTCGTTGCACTGCAGCTCGACGATGTCTGCCAGACGGTCCTGCTCCAACTTGAGGAGGCCGGTGGTGATGACTACGTCGCCACCCTTCTGGAGCTGCTGACGGATCTTCTCAATGAGCTGAGGGTCACCTGCTGCCTGAGCGGTGAGGAGTACCACCTGCTGGTCGGTTGGGAAGGCTGGATACATATCCTGTGGTAAGCCGATCATACCAAGATAGTTCTGCAGGAATGCGTCACCACGGCTGTGGAAGCGCTTGTATGACTTGATGCCGATAGGCTTGCCGAGCTTCTCTGTGAGCTGATCGGTCTGGTGAAGCACTACGCCGGCGAAGCGTGCCATGGTGCGAGGCGCAACTTTGCTACCATCCTTGAGGGTGATAGGCTTGGCCATCTCGTCATAGTTCCAGCTGGTGCCGAGGCCCTGCCAAGGAGCGCGTGGACCGTTAGAGAATGGGATATCGACGAGCTGATGATATGCAAAGAGTGCTACCTCTGGAGCCTTTGCCAAAGCAGTGAGATGGAGCTGCTCTGCGTAACGGTCCATGCTCATGTTGAGACCACCAGCATCGACCCAGCCACCACCGTTGTAACCTGGACGGAGATTGTCAAAGTAACGGATGATGTTGTAACTGAGGTAGTTCTGCAGGTGCTGTGCGCCGGCTGGGTCGCGTGTCTCAGTGCCTGTCCAGATGCCATCGAAGAGGTATGGACCCTCATCGAGGTTGAAGCCAAGACCCTGGAAGTGGTCGTACCAGTTAGGATACTTGATGATGACCTTTACCTTTGGATTGACCTTCTTGGCAGGACCTAATACAAGGTTGCGGCCAGCTTCGGTCATAAGTCTCAGGCGGTAGTCGGTCCAAGAAAGCTTGCTCTTCGCCTTGGCCTCGATCTCTACGTCGGTCTTGGCGCTGGTGAAGAAAAAGTCGTCGAGGATGAACTCGTCGAAGTGCTTGGCGGTATGCTCAGCAATCTCCTGCACCTTCTTGCGGTCCTTCGGGTCGTTATATGCAAAGGTCTCGAAGTTGTTTGACTCGTTGATGGTGTAAGTGATGCCACCAGCCACCTCAAGGCCTTTGCTTAAGAAAAACTGTTTTGCCTGCTCCAATGTCTCGTCTGGCACGATGAGCAAGTCACGGTGGGTCTCAAGATAGATCTTGTCCACGTCGAGCTGCTGTGAGATGAGCGTCCAGGTGGAGTCGAGCCAGTGTGGATCCTTCATCTTCTCTACTTCATAGGCGCGAGTATAAATCGCTACTTTGAAGCTCTTATAATGGCCGGCAAAGGCCAGGGAAGAGCTGGCCAAAATCAGTAATAGGGAAAGAATGGACCCTCTCCCGGCCCCTCCACAAGGGAGGGGAGTAGTTAGTTTCATATGACAAAGATTTAGTTAGAAATTATACTTCGATATAAATTGGTAACCACCCCCCTCCCTTGTGGAGGGGTAGGGGGAGGGTCTATTGTTATTCTTCAGTTGTTTCCTCCTCCTCAGTGTTCTCAGCATTCTTCTTGCCAAGATACTCAGGCAGAGACATGCCTGCCTGGTCGAAGAGTTCTGAGAGAGGTGGGATGCTCTTGTAAAGGCCACTTACGAAGCCTGCGGTAGAAGTCTTGCCATCGGCACCCTGACCACCGCCATTGTCCCATACGGTAACCTTGTCGATGTTGATGTTCTTGATAGCGTCGACCTGCGTCTTGACGAGCTCTGGAAGCTTCTCGAGGAGGAGAAGCGTATAAGCCTTGGTAGCGTCGCCACCAGCAGCCTGAATCATCTTATCGTAACCCTGAGCCTGCTTGGTGAGCACCTCGTAAAGACCCTTAGCCTCAGCCTCCATCTTAGCGAAGATAGCATCAGCTTCACCCTGAGCGTTGACACGCTTCTGCTCTGCTTCTGCCTGAGCCTCAATGATCTTACGCTGCTTCTCGACCTCCTGAGGTACGATGACGTTAGCCTGCTGAGTTGAGCGCTCACGATCGGCACGAGCCAATTCGGCGAGCTTCTGTGCAGCATATGCTTCCTCGAGCGCCTTAGCCTCGGCTACCTTCTCAGCAGCGACAGCCTTACGCTGAGCCTCAGCCTCCTTCTCACGGCGCATAGCCTCAGAGTTGGCAATGGCAATCTTAGCTTCGTTCTCACCGGCTACAGCAGCAGCGTTAGCGGCAGAGGTACGTACACGGGTCTCCTTCTGGAAATCAGCCTTACCGGTTTCACCCTTCATCTCCTGCTCGGCTACCTTAACCTTAGCGGCGTTGATAGCGGTGGCAGCAGCCTCCTGACCGAGGGCCTCGATATAACCTGACTCGTCCTTGATGTCGGGGAAATTTACGTTGATGAGCTTCAAGCCGATCTTCTTCAACTCGATTTCGACGTTCTTCTTGATGTTCTCCTGGAAAGCGTCACGGTCCTGATTCAACTCCTCAATCGACATGGAAGCAATAACCAGACGGAGCTGACCGAAGAGAATATCACGAGCCATGTCCTGAATATCGTTGGCAGAGAGTCCCAAAAGACGCTCTGCTGCATTGTTCATTGAGTCTGGTTCGGTGCTGATACCCACGGTGAATCGGCAAGGAACGTCGACGCGGATGTTCTGACGTGAAAGTGCATTGGTGAGGTTAGCCTCAATGCTGATAGGAGTAAGGTTGAGGTAAGCGTAGTCCTGTACGATAGGCCATACGAAGACACCACCACCGTGTACACACTTGGCAGAGCCTTTACCTGTAGAGCCATAAACAACAAGAATCTTGTCTGATGGACAGCGACGATAGCGCTTAAGAAGAGCAGCTGCAATAACCACTGCTACGATAACGAGGATAATAGGTAATTCGAACATAATATGTTGGTTTTGTTGTTTTAGTAATTAATGTTGTTTTGTTACTTTGTTCTTTTGTTGTTTTGTTGTTTGGCGAATTCGTTGTTTTTATGATGGCCGTTCCGTTGTTTAGATTTTCTCAACGACGACGGTCTCACCATCCACCTTGGCTGTGATCTTGACCTTCGCTCCTGTCGGGAGTTCGTCTCCATCGGTCAGCGCTTCGAGTTCGTGCATCGAGCCATTGAGGCTGACGGTAATCTTGCCAGTATCCTTGCGCGCAGCAGGAATACGGAGATACACTTCAGCGTTCATGCCAATGACTTTCTCCACACGGAAGGTGTTGTCCTTGTCGAGCTTCCTGATCTGGAAGAGGAGGAGCGCGATGAGTGACATGAAAATCAAGCCGACAACAAATGCCAGCAGACCCAGCCAGAGAGGACTTTCGATGGTGTCCCAGAACAACACACCTGTCCAGCCGAAGCCGAGGATGAAGCTGACAATGGTCTTGACCGAAATGAGATGGAAACCATCTGCATCAAAGTCTGCATCTCCACTCTCAGGGATGGCGTCTGGCGCATCTGCCAGGTCAATGTCTGCATCAGAATCAAACCCAACAAAGGTCATGATGGCCTGGATGATGAAAACGACACTTGACACCAAAGCCAGGATCCAGTAGATCTGCAGCGGAGTGCTCATTGTTTGAAATGTTTCAATCATAGTGAAAGTTTTTTGAAGTTAATAATAAGTGAAGTTTAATTGTTAATAAAGTGTTTCACGGTGTAAAGATAATATAAATAATAGAATATTGGTGCTTGAAATGCATTTTTTCAAACATAATACTTGTTTTTGTGCTCAAAAATTACTAACTTTGCCACGTCAAAATAGCGAAATAAAGTCTTTGTCAGAGTGGAACGACCTTTTTTTTATTTAAACGCGCGCGAAAAAGAATACAAATTTGAGGGTACTCAGATCATGGGTATCATCAATGTAACACCGGATTCTTTCTATGCGGAAAGTCGTGTGAAAGGAGAGGAGGCTTTGCGTCAGCGGGTCCGTCAGATCGTAGAAGAAGGTGGTTCGATGATCGATGTAGGAGCCTATAGCACTCGTCCTGATGCAGCAGAAGTTTCACCACAGGAAGAGCTTGACCGACTGGCTGTGGCTTTGCCTGTCATCCGCGAGGAGCTAACCGCTCTTGGAACTCAGGAACTGCTGATTTCGGTAGATACTTTCCGTGCAAATGTGGCAGAAACCAGCGTGAAAGAATTGGGAGGTGACATCATCAACGATGTGTCTGGTGGTACGCTCGATGAGGAGATGTTTGACGTGGTGGCTCGTACTCAGGCTCCATACATCCTGATGCATATGAGAGGAACGCCGCAGACAATGCAGCAGTTGACTCAGTATGACAAACCCGTGACGGAAGCGGTAGGAGATTTCTTCTCGACGCAATTAGAAAAACTACTCTCACTGGCTCCAGAAGCTCAGGTGATTCTCGATCCTGGTTATGGTTTTGCAAAGACGCTCGACCAGAATTACGAGCTCTTTGCCGGCTTGCCTGCGTTGATGAAGCGTTTCGAACGCTATCCGATGCTGGTAGGAATCAGTCGAAAAAGCATGATCTACCGTCTGCTCGGAACTACGGCCAATGAGGCGCTCAATGGCACGACGGTTCTCAATACGCTGGCCACACAGATGGGTGCTCATATCCTCCGTGTGCATGACGTCAGAGAAGCGGTGGAGGCCGTGAGAATCGTGGAGAAGATTAACTCTTAGCTCCATCAACAAAACAACAAAAGAACAAAAATAACAAAACAACATAAAAACCAACAAACAGCTCCGTGTGGGATTTTGGCGTAAGGGACATCATTGACATTCTTGCAGTAGCAGTCCTCTTATATTATCTATATCGCAAGACAAGAGAAAGTGGCAATCTGGTCATTTTCCAGGGACTTGTGGCTGTTATCATGGTATGGGTAGTAGTGAGCCAAGTCATCCGTATGCGTCTGTTAGGAGCCATCCTTGACCAGATTGTTTCTGTCTCGATGATCGTGTTGGTGGTACTCTTCCAGAATGAAATCCGTCAGGCGTTGATCCGAATGGGTTCGCGCAACCAGTGGACGTCATTGCTCCGTTTCTTCGGTCAGGCGCAGAATACGGAAGATGTGGAGAAACAATGGGTTGACGCTGTGGTATTGGCTTGCCGCAACATGTCGGAGCAGAAAGTCGGAGCGTTGATTGTCATTGAGCGTGAAGATGATGTCAAGTCGCGCGTCACCAGTGGCTGTGACATTGACGCCATCGTATCTACTCGTCTGATTGAGCAGATTTTCTATAAGAATACGCCTTTGCACGATGGTGCTATGGTCATCCGCAATGGACGTATCACGCAGGCTGCAGGAGTCTTGCCTGTGAGCCACAATAAGAAGATTCCACCAGAGCTTGGTCTCCGTCACCGCAGCGCCTTGGGTATTACAGAGGTGTGCGATGCACGAGTCATCGTGGTCAGTGAAGAGACCGGCGGTATTACCGTGGCACAGCGTGGCCGCTTCTACCGGGACCTGACAACAGCACAGCTGCATAAGCTCCTTTTGAAGTAGTTTTGACTAATCTACATATAATAACTCCCACTAAATTGGATACAGATATATTCCTATATACTCCTGATCTTGCAGCCATCATCGCGCTTGTCGTAGCGGTGGTGCTGTTGTTGGCTTCGGCCTGTATTTCGGCCAGCGAGGTGGCATTCTTTTCGCTTTCGCCTAAAGATATCAGCTCGCTCGATCCTGAGGAGAACCATAAAGACGGGATCATCGCACAGCTGCTCGATAAGCAGGAACAGTTGATGGCAACGATCCTGATTGGCAACAACTTCGTGAATGTGGCCATCATCATGTTGTTCTCCTACTTCTTCTCTCACGTCATGCCAGATGACCAGAATCCGGTGTGGTTGGTTTTTGTGAGCCAGACCATCATTCTGACCTTCCTTTTGCTCCTCTTTGGCGAGATCCTGCCAAAGGTCTATGCCTCGCACAAGGCTTTACGCTTCAGCCGTCAGGTGGCTCCGGTCATGCAGTTCCTGCACAAGATCTTCCGTCCGTTCGTCAATCTGCTGGTCAAGAGTATGGGTTCGTTGAACCGCCACTTCGCTGACCGTATGAGTGAGGATGTGACGATGGATGACCTCAGCGATGCACTGAAGGTGACCACTCAGGTACGTAACGACGAGAAGAAGATGCTCGAAGGAATCATCGTCTTTGGCGACAAGACCGTGAAGGACGCTATGACCACCCGTTCGGAGATGGAGACGCTTGACGTATCTTGGCCTTTCAGCCGCGTCCTCTCGATGGTCGTTGACCAGAAGTACTCGCGTATGCCGGTCAGTGACCAGACCGATGATCATATCAAGGGAATCCTCTATATCAAGGACTTGCTTCCTTTCCTCAATAAGGACGATAAGTTCCGTTGGCAGTCGTTGGTGCGCGATCCTTATTACGTGCCAGAGAATAAGCCTATTGATGACCTGCTCGATGACTTCCGCAAGAAGCGTCTGCACATGGCCATCGTGGTCGATGAGTTCGGTGGTACGAGTGGCCTGATCACCATGGAGGACGTACTCGAAGAAATCGTCGGTGAGATTCATGACGAATATGATGAGGACGACCAGACCTGGCAGAAAGTGGGTAAGAACGAGTGGATCTTCGAAGCTCGTACTTCGCTGACCGATTTCTGTAAGGTCACCGGCCTGGATATGGAAGATGACCTCGGTGATAAGGCTGATAACTGTGAGTCTATCGGTGGCTTGTTGCTGGAAATCAAGCAGAACTTCCCTCGTACTCATGAGGTAATCCGCTTCCATGGTATAGAGTTTACCATCCTCTCGATGGAGCGTCGCCGTGTGGATAAGGTGAGAGTGAAGATTTCATAAGAATTCTCATTTATTAATTTGAATTCTCAATTTTTGAATGAGTAATTATGAATTCTGATTATGAAAGATTCTGCACCTGATTATATCGTTTGGAAGATTACCGAAACAGAAGACGAACTGAGAGCCAGCCTTTCTCGTCCGGAGCTCTATGCTGAGAAGGTACAGAACCTGAAGCCTGGTAGTCGCCGACTGCTGGAAGTCCTGGCGGTGAGGCGTGCACTGAAGGAACTCTTCTACGGCGAGGAGCAGCTGGTGGTCTATGACGAGCATGGTAAGCCTTTCTTAGCCGAGCAAGAAGACGCAGTATCGGACAAGAAACCCTATATCAGCATCAGTCATACACAAGACTATGCAGCGGTCATCACGTCGGTCGTCCCCGTCGGAATAGACATTGAGCGTATCGGGAATCGTGTACAGAAAGTTGTCTCGCATTTCCTGAAAGAAGAGGAGCTGGTTACCTTGTCATTGTATACAGAAAAAGTACCGGCGCTGCATCTGGCATGGAGCGCGAAGGAGGCGGCTTTCAAGATTCTCGGCCAGGCGTATTACGACCTGCAGCATCTTACGACGGTGACGCATATTGACACAGAAAAGAAGACATTGCTCCTGGCGGTGAATGACCGCAATCAACCGCTCATTGTGCATTATGACTATACCGAAGATTACGTCTTGGCATGGGTGCAGGATGACTGACCCTCCCTCCAGCCCCTCCACAAGGAAGGGGAGTGGTTAGTGAACTTAAATAAACTGATAATACATATCTATAATAAAACATAAACAAATTCTCCCTCTATTAGTATCTACTCCCCTCCCTTGTGGAGGGGCTGGGGGAGGGTCTATAACATTAACATCATGAAGAAATTTCCCCTTCTCGGCCTCTTGGCAATTGCTGCCATGACGTCGTGTCAGAAGCAGGAGGTTCTGCCATATCAGAATCCTGCTCTCTCTCCAGAAGAACGTGCACAGGACCTTCTGTCGCGTCTTACTCTTGAACAGAAGGCTCAGTTGATGCAGGACATCAGCGAGGCTATTCCAGAACTCGGTATCCAGAAGTATAACTGGTGGAACGAGGCTCTGCACGGAGCTGCACGTAGCGGTTTGGCTACCGTTTTCCCACAGGCCATCGGTATGGCTGCATCATGGAATCCTGAGCTCCTCCAGCAGGTTATGACCGTAGCCAGCGATGAACAGCGTATCAAGTATATCATCGCTCGAGAAAAAGGCGATGTGAAGCGTTACGATGGTTTGACCGTCTGGACACCAAACATCAACATCTTCCGTGATCCACGCTGGGGTCGTGGTCAGGAGACCTATGGAGAGGATCCATACTTGACCCGTATGATGGGTTACGCCGTAGTCAATGGCCTTCAGGGTACTGACGAAGGTAAAGTCTATGCTGGCGCTGAGGGTAAGAACTGGCGTCCATATGATAAGCTCCATGCTTGTTTGAAACACTATGCTGTTCACAGCGGTCCTGAGTACGAGCGTCACTTCTTCGACGCTAAGGATATCTCGCAGCGTGACCTCTTCGAGACTTATCTCTATGCATTTGAGCAGCTCGTAAAGACTACCGACGTACATGAGGTCATGTGTGCATACAACGCTTATGAAGGCGAGCCATGTTGTGGTAGCGACAAACTCCTGACCCAGATCCTCCGCAATGAATGGGGTTATCAGGGTATCATCACCAGCGACTGTTGGGCCATCAACGACTTCTACGCTGGCGAAGGCCACCACAATAACTTCCCTGGCGATGCAGCACTTGCTTCGGCTAACGCTGTGTTGAGCGGTACTGATATCGAGTGCGGTTCAAGCTATGCTACCTTGCCAGAGGCTGTAGAGCGTGGTGCCATTAAGGAAGAGGATATCGACGTTTCGGTTCTTCGTCTGCTCCGTGACCGTTTCCGCCTCGGTGAGATAGACGCTGACGATCAGGTCAGCTGGAACCAGATTCCTGTCTCTTCACTTGCCAACGATAAGAGCGATGCATTGGCTCTCCAGATGGCACGTGAGACCATGACGCTCCTCCAGAACAAGAACAACGTCCTGCCATTGAACAAGGAAGGTCTTAAGATCGCGCTCATCGGTCCTAACGCTGCAGATAGCGTAGTGATGTGGGGTAACTACTATGGCACTCCTCGTAAGACCGTCACCGTCTATGACGCTTTGAAAGCTAACCTCCTGCCAGGTCAGACCCTTACTTATTATAAAGGTTCTAACATCGTGACTCCAGAGCTCTTCGAGAGCGTATTGGCAGAGTGTGTAGGTCCTAATGGTCAGAAGGGTTTCCAGGTGAAGTACTGGAACAACTCTGACCGCTCAGGCGATCCTGCAGCAGAGGTACAGCTCTCTTCACCATGGCAGCTCTCTACCGGTGGTGCTACCGTATTTGCTCCTGGCGTAGAGTTGACAGGTTTCTCTGGTCAGTATGTAGCTAAATATCATGCTACACAGAGCCTTGAGCTCGTTCTCGATGGTTTTGCATCAGGCGAAGGTGAGTTCCTCGTAAACAACGATACTATTGCTAAGTTCCGTACCAACGGCGGTATCCGTCCGGCTAAGGGTTCGCTCAAGGTTGAGGCTGGTAAGGACTATGATATCGTCCTCAACTTCAAGCATCGTATGGGTGATGCTCAGTTCAACTTCAATATGGGTGTGATGGTTCCTGTCGACCTCAATCAGCTCATCGCTGACACCAAGGACGCTGACGTATATGTATATGTAGGTGGTATCTCTCCACTCCTCGAAGGTGAGGAGATGAAGGTTCCTTACGAAGGCTTCAAGGGCGGTGACCGCATCAGCATCCAGTTGCCAAAGATCCAGCGTCAGACCCTCGAGCGTCTGCACAAGACCGGCAAGCCAGTTGTTTTCGTCAATATGTCTGGTTCGGCTATGGGTCTTACTCCAGAGCTCAACACTTGCGACGCTATCCTCCAGGCTTGGTATGGTGGCCAGCAGGGTGGTGAGGCTGTAGCTGAGGTACTTCTCGGTAAGTACAATCCAGCAGGCCGTCTGCCAATCACCTTCTACAGCAGCGAGAACGATCTTCCTGACTTCAAGGATTATAACTTCAAGGGTCATACCTATCGTTACTTCCAGGGTAAGCCTGTCTTCGCCTTCGGTTATGGTTTGAGCTATAGCACTTATCAGTATGGCAAGGCTGATGTAAAGCAGGTTGGCGGTGTAGTAACCGTTACCGTTCCTGTCACCAACACCAGCAAGGTAGATGGCGAGGAAATCGTACAGGTTTATCTCAAGCGCGACAATGACACTGACGGTCCTATCAAGGCGCTCCGTGGCTTCAAGCGCGTGAAGATTGCTGCGGGTCATACCGTCAACGTCGACGTGATTGTCGGTGATCTGGCAACATACAATGAGGAGACATGCCGCATGGCTGTCGTTCCTGGCGCTCATACACTCTATGTAGGTTCAAGTTCTCGTAAGGAGGATCTGCAGGAAATCAAGATTGCGCTTTAAGCACAATCTTGAAATTAAAGAATTAGAGAATTATATAATTAAAAAATTTCTGCTGCGCGAAAGGGTGCGCATTATGTTGATGTTTTTCGCCTTGTCCCAAAGTTTATTTCATTTTGCTAGACCTATCGCGTAGCATGACAAATAATTCTTTAATTCTTTAATTTTATCATTTTATAATTCCCAATGAATATCTTAGAAAAGTTAGACGGCCTTTATAGCCGATTTGAAGAAGTATCACTGCTGGTCACCGATCCTATGGTTATCGGGGATCAGCAGCGTTATGTCAAACTCACCCGTGAATATCGCGAACTGGAGAACATCCTCCAGGCTCGTAAGGAATATATGGAAGCGCTCTCTGGCATCGATGAGGCCAAGGAGATGATGCAGTCAGAATCGGATCCTGAGATGCGAGAGATGGCACGTGAACAGCTCGCAGAATGTGAGGCAAAGGTGCCTGAACTCGAGGAGAAGATCAAGATGCTGCTGGTTCCTAAGGATCCGGAGGATGAGCGTAATGCAGTCCTCGAAATCCGTGGTGGTACGGGTGGCGATGAGGCGGCTCTCTTTGCCGGCGACCTTTTCAAGATGTATCAGCGTTTCTGCGAGTCGAAAGGCTGGCAGTTGAGCATCCAATCCTTTACCGAAGGAACCGTCGGAGGCTTCAAGGAAATCATCTGCATGGTGACAGGCGACAGCGTGTATGGCACGTTGAAGTATGAGTCAGGTGTGCACCGCGTACAGCGTGTGCCAGTGACCGAGACACAGGGGCGTGTCCATACCTCAGCTGCCACCGTGGCTGTCCTTCCTGAGGCCGACGAATTTGAAGTACACATCAACGAAGGCGAGATCAAGTGGGATACTTTCCGTTCATCAGGTGCTGGCGGACAGAACGTCAACAAGGTAGAGTCAGGTGTCCGTCTCCGCTATATGTGGAAGAATCCTAACACCGGTGTCGTCGATGAGATTCTCATTGAGTGTACCGAGACACGTGACCAACCTAAGAACAAGGAGCGAGCTCTTTCTCGTCTGCGTTCTTATATCTATGATAAGGAACACCAGAAGTACGTCGATGACATCGCTTCACGTCGAAAGACCTTGGTTTCTACTGGCGACCGTTCGGCTAAGATCCGTACCTATAACTTCCCACAGGGTCGTATCACCGATCATCGCATCAACTACACCATCTACAACCTTCCAGCGTTTATGAATGGCGACATTCAGGATTGCATCGACCACCTCATCGTGGCTGAGAATGCAGAGCGCCTGAAGGAATCAGAACTCTAATGAATCATCATTATTCATCTGGCCGATGATTAAGAATATTGTTTTTGACTTTGGCGGTGTCCTGCTCGACTTACGTCCTGACCGCTGCATCGAAGAATTCCAGCGCCTCGGTATCCATCAGATCACCGAGATGCTAAGCTTGGCGCATCAGCATGGTCCACTCGGAGAGATGGAGTGTGGCCAGATCACCGTGGCTGAGTTCTGCGATAAGATGCGAGCTTACTGCGACGTGCAGCAGACCGTCCTTCCGACCAACCGACAGCTCATCCAGGCTTTCTGTTCGATGGCTGACGGCATTCCGGCTTATCGTCTTGACTTCGTGCAGACACTGAAGGACGAAGGATATACCGTCTCGGCTCTGAGCAATACCAACACCATTCACTGGGGATATTGCCACCGTTATTTCATCGAGTGTGGCTATGCTCCAGAAGAGTTGTTCTCACATCTCTGGCTCTCGAACGAGATGCAGATGGCCAAGCCAGATCCTGCCATCTTCCGTGCCATCCTTGCTGATTCAGGCTATCTGCCAGAAGAAACACTCTTCGTCGATGATAACGCGGAGAACTGTCGCATCGCAGAGACAGTCGGCATCCATTCGCTCTGTGTTCCTGTAAGAAGTGACTGGACACAGACATTACGTGAAAAACTTAGACAATCGTAAGTTATCTGTCATAGAGAACTTGCGAAACAAAATACTCCTCACTCCTAATTCCTAACTCCTCACTTTAACCAATGTCAACCTTAAAAAACAAAGTCCTTCCACAGGACGAGAGACCAAAAAGCATTTTGCATGACATGAGTGGCCGCAGTTTCCTCCTGCCATTCATCCTCGTCACCACCTGTTTCGCACTCTGGGGATTTGCCAATGCCATCACCAACCCGATGGTCAAGGCGTTCTCCAAGATCTTCCGCATGTCAGTCACCGATGGTGCTTTGGTTCAGGTGGCTTTCTATGGAGGCTACTTTGCCATGGCTTTCCCGGCTGCAGCCTTCATTCGTAAGTACAGCTATAAGGCAGGTATCATGATGGGATTAGGACTCTATGCCATCGGCGCATTACTGTTCTTCCCTGCCAAGGAATTAGGTTATTATTATCCATTCCTCCTCGCTTATTTCATCCTGACCTGCGGCTTGTCGTTCCTTGAGACCTCGTGCAATCCGTATATCCTCACCATGGGTTCACCACAGTCGGCTACACGTCGTCTGAACATGGCACAGGCGTTCAATCCTATCGGTTCGCTCTGTGGTATGTACGTGGCCATGAACTTCAT
>JAZUIL010000166.1:0-7767 GCA_045642245.1 Bacteroidales bacterium | reverse complement strand
TCGCCACCATCGACGAAGCCTACGATTGATGGAGTCGTGTTACGACCCTCTGAATTTGCAATGACGGTTGGAGTGTTACCCTCCATAACAGCAACACATGAGTTTGTGGTGCCAAGGTCAATACCAATAATCTTTCCCATAGTTGTATATTTTTTGTTATTTTGTTACTTTGTTGTTTTGTTCTTATGTTTTGTTGAACCGATAAAAGCCTCAGAACTTGAAGTAGTTTCGTGTTCGCTGGTATATTTGCAAAAGCCGTGCCAAACTTTTTTATGCCAAAAAATCATGCCAAAATGCCAATTTGGCAGACATTATTTTGATTTGTCACAAAATTGACCTATCTTTGCAGCTGAAAACAAAAAACATAAAGTTATGGCTTATAGAGATAATCAATCTCGGGGGTGTACTTTGATAAAAAAAGCAAGACTCACAACGCTAAACGAAGGAATGCTTTATTGTATCTTTGCTGATAAGGAGGGTAAGATTTATGTCGAGACATGCAGTTCTTGGTGTCAGGTTGCTGATTCGCTGGAGGAGTTCAATCGAATACCCCTTAGTGAATTGGAAAGAATGGTCTATAGCTTTGAGATGTGTGTGGCTCGATAGGCTTTAATCTATAATATATTTAAATATGAGTAAGATACGTGTAGGTTTCGGATATGATGTTCATCGCCTTGTCGAAGGTCGTGAACTTTGGTTAGGAGGTATCAAATTGGAGCATACTATGGGATTGCTTGGTCATAGTGATGCTGACGTATTGATTCATGCTTTGTGCGATGCACTTCTTGGTGCTGCCAACATGCGCGACATCGGTCATCACTTCCCAGATACTAGCAATGATTTTAAAGGCATCGATTCAAAGATTCTTTTGAAGGATACGATGGCCTTGATTGCCACTAAGGGTTATAAGCTCGGCAATGCAGATATTACTGTGGCTGCAGAAAAGCCAAAATTGAATCCTCACATTGAGGAGATGAAACAGTGTCTGGCCGGTGTGATGCAGTGTGATGTCGATGATATCAGCATCAAGGCCACGACCACAGAAAAGCTTGGCTTTACGGGTCGTCAGGAAGGTATTGCTGCCTATGCTACTGTCCTGATTGAGAAACAATAATCAGATGAAGAAACGCTTTTTATTACTTCTTTTCCTGATCCTATCTCAATGTTACGTATTTGCAAATGCTTTTCGTTATCGTCTTTATTTTGATGGTAAACCAGATAGCCAATCCGTAAAATTGAGTGAGAGAGCCGTCAGACATCGAGATCGATTGTCGATAATGACTGACGACTTAGACGTTGATGTGTCCTCTCGGTATCTTCAGGAATTAAGAAAAGCGGGATTAACGATCGTGACTCGTTCACGATGGCTTAATACTGCTGTAGTAATGAAGAGTGATGGAAGTCAAGTATCTGATGAAGTATTGTCAGGCTTCTCATTTGTAAAGAAATATGAAGTCATCTCGATGCCGAAATCAGAAGACAAAACTCCTTCGCATTCGTCAGAGAGAATTCTTATTGAATCGTCTTTGTCAGATAGCTACAAGGATTGCACGGCACCTTTACGTGAGGTTAATGCATTCGAATCTCTTTATCAGTCTGGTTATCGGGGAGATGGCTTGTTGATTGCCGTCTTTGATGGAGGTTTTATGCGCCTTGATGAATGTGAATTCTTAAGGGATAAAGTGGAGTTTGTCCATGATTTATACAATCCGACTTCGACCGAGAATGTCTATGCGCTTAGTAATCATGGAATTCAGTGCATGAGTATCATGGCATGTCCGGAGACAGAAGGAGTATGTGGTACGGCACAAGATGCCAGATATTGCTTGTTTTGCACCGAAAACAACTCGTTTGAAATTGCTTTAGAGGAAGATATGTGGATAGCTGCGGCTGAGATGGCTGACAGTTTAGGAGTAGATATCATCAGTTCGTCTTTAGGATATAGTGAGTTCGATCAGGATTTATTATCTCATACGCATGAAGAGTTGGGACAGAATAGTGCTTTTATCTCACAAGGAGCCAAGATTGCGGCTAAGAAAGGTATTCTGGTCGTAAATTCTTCGGGAAATTATGGAAATCAGTCATGGCAGAAGATTCTGTTTCCTTCTGATACAGAGGAAGTACTGACCGTTGGAGCTTATACTCCTGACTTTATGGCAGCAGATTTTACGGCACATGGTTTTTTGACTCCTTATGTAAAGCCAGATGTTTCTGCCAGAGGCAAGTATTGCTTTACGATTGTCCCTGTAGAGAATGGATTCGGTGCAACGAGTCGTTCATCCGGTACGAGTTTTTCAACTCCACTCATTGCTGGACTTTGTGCTTCTTTATGGAGCGCTGTACCAGAATTGACACCTTCTGAGCTTCGTCAGGTTGTTAATATGTCTGCTTCTGATTATAATAATCCTACGATAAAAACAGGATATGGTCTTCCGGATTTTTCGGTAGCTTTGAAGATGGCTCAGGAGTTGAAAGGATATGTGAGCATTGAGGAAATAATAAATGAAGCAACAGACGAGGGATCTGCTGCTTCAGGATTCTATAATCTGATGGGAATGCCAATTAACGTGCCACCTCAGAAAGGTTCATATATCGTTAATGGCAAGATTATTTATCAGAGGAATTAAGCTTTTTTCGAGTAGAAAGATACTCTCTCCAAACTAAATAACCGACATATACGAGTACGAGTAAAGTCTTTATCATTATAGAGATGGCGCCTGTACTCGTTATTTGTGTCATACCTGCATAGAGGATGACTGCGAGTAGTGTGTAGATGCCTATATTTTTCAGGTCGTAAGGGATCGGGTTCTTCCTTTGTCCAACAAAATAGGAGAGGAGCATGCAGGTAGTGTATCCTGTCAAGCCGGCCCATGCACAAGCTACGTAACCATACTGAGGTACAAACATTACATTGATCAATACCAGCACGATGCAGCCGATGATCGAGAAGAGCGCTCCCCAGAGTGTCTGGTCGATGAGTTTGTACCAGAATGAGAGGTTGAAGTAGATACCCATCATGATCTCAGCAACCATGACGATAGGTACGACGACGAGGCCTTCCCAATAGCCAGGGCGGCGGAGGATGATGACCTTGAGGATGTCGATCCATGCCATGACGGCCAGGAATCCGAGCAATGAGACGATGATGAAGTACTTCATTCCCAGTGCATTCGTCTTCATCACGTCCTTCTTGTCCTTCGATTTGTTGAAGATGATCGGCTCGTAAGCAAAGCGGAAAGCCTGCGTGAACATGCCCATGATCATAGCGATACGGAAGCAGGCGCCATAGATACCGAGTTGCTGTTCTCCCTCAAGACCTGGGATGAGAAACTTGTAAATGATCTTATCGAGCGTCTGGTTGAGGATGCCTGCAATACCGAGAATCAGGATCGGATAGCTGTACTTGAACATGCGATGGAACAAGGCGGCGTCCCACACATATTTAAATTTACAGACAGTGCCATCCGACGCCTTGAACTGCTGACCAGGCATCCATTCCTTGAAGAGCAACAACAAGGTGACCAGCGAAGTGATCAGATTGATGGCAAACACGTAGCCAGCCATGTATTCCGAATCATAGAACCATGAAATCCACTCAGGATGCACTGCATTGATCTTCGGACAAACTACAAAGACAAAAAGATTGAGCGCAATGTTGATGATGATGTTGAGCATCTTCAGACAAGCAAACTTCCTGGCTTTATGCAAATAACGCAGATAGACGAATGGAATGCACGCAAAGGCGTCGATGGCGACGATCAGTGCCATGATGGCCAGAAACTCCGGATGATCTGCATAGCCAAGCGCGTTGGACAATGGCTGCAGGAAGGCAAGGACCAAGGCCAGGAACCCTAAAGAGAGTCCTCCCACGGTGATGAGTGCAGTGGAGTAGACGTGCATCGGGTTCTCCTCCTGCTTGTAGGCAAAACGGAAGAGCGTCGTCTCCATGCCGAAGGTCAGGATAACCATAATCAAGGCGGTGTAGGCGTAGAGATTGGTGACAATACCATATTCGCCTGACGAAGCTGGCATCACATCCGTGTAGAGGATGACCAGCAGGTAATTCAGAAAGCGTCCTACGATGGATGGAAGTCCATATAGAGCAGTATCCTTGAATAAGGATTTAAGTAGTGCCATTTTTTTGAGTTAATGTTAACACTTGGTTCCAAGTGTTGATATTATTCGTTGCAGATTCTAACACTACGTACGCGATGTTGGTTTTCATGACCGAGAATTTCAACAACACGTACGCGATGTTAATTTTCATGACCGAGAATTTCAACAACACGTACGCGATGTTGATTTTTACGGTCAAGGATTTCAACACTTGGTACCAAATGTTGAAATCCTTTCTTAATTAAACTTTATCAGAACAATGTTCCTTGCAAAGTGTCTCCATTGATAGGAGATTTTCCTAAATGCTTGTATGCTAAAGCTGTTGCTTCGCGACCTCGTGGAGTTCGCTTGATGAATCCTTCCTTGATGAGGTAAGGTTCCAGTACGTCTTCCACGGTTCCGGCATCTTCTCCCATGGCTGTAGCAATGGTAGTAAGTCCCACTGGACCTCCATTGAATTTGTCGATGATGGTAGTGAGCAACTTGTTGTCGACATCATCAAGACCGTATTTGTCTACGCCGAGTGCTTCAAGTGCAAAGCGTGCGATCTTAATGTCGATGATAGATTGTCCCTTAACCATGGCAAAGTCTCTGACGCGACGGAGGAGTGCATTAGCAATACGCGGTGTGCCACGGCTGCGAAGTGCAATTTCTATGGCAGCTTCTTCTCGACATGGCATGCCTAGAATATTTGCAGAACGAGCAATGATACCTGCAAGAACCTCGGTGTCATAGTATTCGAGGTGCATATTGATGCCAAAACGAGCACGAAGAGGAGCTGTGAGAAGTCCCGAACGTGTTGTTGCCCCAATGAGTGTAAACGGATTGAGGTCAATCTGTATGCTTCGTGCTGCTGGACCTTTGTCGATCATGATGTCGATGCGATAATCCTCCATCGCAGAATAAAGATACTCTTCGACTACAGGAGAAAGACGGTGAATCTCATCAATAAATAGAACATCATTCTTGTCGAGTGAGGTGAGAAGACCTGCGAGATCACCTGGTTTGTCGAGTACGGGACCACTGGTGACCTTGAATCCTACACCAAGTTCATTGGCTATTATATTAGATAATGTGGTCTTTCCAAGACCTGGAGGGCCATGGAAGAGAGTGTGGTCAAGAGATTCTCCGCGCATACGGGCTGCAGCGACGAAGATGCGAAGGTTTTCGATCACCTTGTCTTGTCCCTGGAAATCATCAAACTGCAGAGGTCGGAGAGCTTTTTCAAAGTCCTTTTCCTTCTGCGAAGATGCTTGCGGATTACGAAGGTCTAAATCGTCTGTCATTATATGTGTTGATTACGTATGTCAGAAATAGTTGAATATCATTCAGAAGATTACGAGAACCAGGTCTCAATAATACCGTTGGTGATCCACATCCAAACAAGGTATCGTAGGAATCGGCCAATTGCCATAAGTGTGCCAACTTTCCAGAATGGAGTCTTCGAGAGACCATAACAGATGACAAGTGCATTGCCAAGGGTGGGGAAGAAACTGACTAAAGCCAGCCATACTCCTTTGCCATGTAGGAAACGTTGAGCATAATCGAGTTTCGATTTCTTGATTCGTACCCAATGTTCGATCCAGTCCATTGTGGCAAATCTTCCGATCAGATAGTTGGTAGTTGCTCCTAACCAATTTCCGGCAAAAACCCATAATAGGGAAGGCCAGATGGGCCATCCAAGAGCGATAGCTCCGCTCAATGCGGCCTCGCTGCTCATTGGGATAGCACTACCTGCGATAAACCCGCAAAGTGCCAATCCTGGGTATCCCCACGTTAGTATTTCGTCCATGCCGATAGTCTGAAAGGTTATTTTTAGGTTGCAAAAATAACTATTATTGCTGTAATATGCAAATATTGTTTAGAAATAGTAGTTTTTATTTTTGTTTTCATGTTTTTTTTTGTAACTTTGCGACGCTTTTTTGCCATCATGGCACAAATAGTCCGGATAGTTCAATGGATAGAACGGAGGTTTCCTAAACCTTTGATCTGGGTTCGATTCCCAGTCTGGATACTTTATTTTTTATTATGGAAAAGATTGAATTTTTTCTTGAAAACCTTACATATCTTTGGGGATATACAGGTTTCGCTAATGTAGAGTTAGGCAACGTCATCATGACGATTGTCGGTTGTATCTTTATCTATCTTGCTATTGCCAAGCATTTTGAGCCAATGTTGCTCATCCCAATTGGTTTTGGTATTCTGGTAGGAAATATTCCTTTCCCTTTGGATGCAGGTCTTCGTATCGGTATTTATGAGGAAGGTTCGGTGCTGAATATCCTTTATGGCGGTGTTAAGCAGGGTTGGTATCCACCACTCATCTTCTTGGGCATTGGTGCAATGACCGATTTCTCGGCTTTGATTGCAAATCCAAAGATGGTTTTGGTCGGAGCTGCTGCACAGTTCGGTATCTTCGGCGCTTATATGATTGCTTTGGCACTTGGTTTCTCACCAATGGAAGCTGGTGCTATCGGTATCATTGGTGGTGCAGATGGTCCTACAGCAATCTTCCTTTCGAGCAAGTTGGCTCCTCATCTGATGGGTGCTATTGCGGTTGCTGCATATTCATATATGGCGTTGATTCCTGTGTTCCAGCCACCAATCATGAAGATGCTTACAACAGAGAAAGAGCGTAAGATTCGTATGAAGGCTCCAGATGCTGTATCTCAGCGTCAGAAGGTTATCTTCCCAATCTTGGGCCTCCTTCTTACTACTTGGATTATTCCTTCAGGTCTTCCATTGCTTGGCATGCTCTTCTTTGGTAACCTCTTGAAGGAGTCTGGTGTCACTCGTCGTCTGGCTGATACCGCTAAGGGTCCACTGATTGATATTGTGACTATCCTTCTTGGTTTCACTGTAGGTTGTTCAACTCAGGCTTCTACCTTCTTGACCACTCAGTCAATCGGTATCTTCGCTCTTGGTGCAATCTCATTCCTTATCGCTACTGCTTCTGGTGTTTTGTTCGTTAAGTTCTTTAACTTGTTCTTGCCAGAAGGAAAGAAGATCAATCCTCTCATCGGTAATGCGGGCGTATCTGCCGTTCCTGATGCAGCTCGTATCTCACAGGAGGTTGGCCTCAAGTACGATCCTACCAACTACCTCCTCATGCATGCTATGGGTCCAAACGTTGCTGGTGTCATCGGTTCTGCAGTTGCAGCGGGTGTGCTGCTCGCATTCCTTGGATAATCAATTTTGAGATCTATTTAATATAAATAAGGTGTATGCTATGAAGTATACACCTTATTATTTATTATAGGGGATGATATTCG
Source organism: Bacteroidales bacterium (assembly GCA_045642245.1). Classification (GTDB taxonomy): domain Bacteria; phylum Bacteroidota; class Bacteroidia; order Bacteroidales; family UBA3663; genus Liminaster. The sequence continues at coordinate 382 of JAZUIL010000166.1, read as the reverse complement.
TCCTTTGAGTGTCAAGGAAATCTTCTTATGAAAGAAAAGTGAATCTATGAACAGAAGGTAATCATTAGATCTTTTCATTTGATTTGCCAAACTCTGTTAGTAAGCGAGTCTTTATTGTAAAGAAAGAATTGATGCGGTATAGCTAAGATATGATATAATAGTAATGGTATTTAGTCGTGCTAACGAAAACTCTATTGTCGGTACTTTCGGCTAACATTAACGAATAATTCTCCTCATCGTTTTATACTGGTTAATTATAATGGTAACTAGACTTGATCTGGGACTGATGTCGGAAAGAAAAAATAGCTTCAGATTAATTGAGATCTGAAGCTATTTCAAATTATGCTTTGATGTTCTGGTTTTCTTTGGTTTCTTTGATCTT
>JAZUIL010000165.1:0-10396 GCA_045642245.1 Bacteroidales bacterium | reverse complement strand
TTATTTAAAATGTGCGCAAAGATAGCATTTTCAGCCGAAAAAACCAAAAACTAAGGCAAGAATTATGCTTTTTGGGGTAAAAAACACAACTCTTGCCAATTGCATTTGAAAATACTTATAGGCTTATGCGAGGAAAAGCTGGCTCATCATCTTCTAATTAAGCGTAAGAATGTAATCCCGAAAGGAAGTAATTCACACCGAAATAAGTCATCAATACGATGAGGAAAGCGAAGGCGCAATAGCTATGGAAATGACGTGGCTTTGAGAACCAGCACAAACTCTGCTGATGCAGTGGCAGCGAATAGAACATCATGGTGATGAGTGCCCAAACTTCCTTGCTATCCCATCCCCAATAGCGACCCCAAGATACGTTGGCCCATACGGCGCCGATGAAGATACCCGCGATCAACAGGAAAAGCGCTGGCATGAGCATCAGCTGGCTGGAGCGCATGAGACGAGCGGCTTTCTCTATATTATCTTCTTTCTTTTTCGATAGGGACATTGCTCTGAACCCATTGACCATGATGAATGCCAACAGGATATAAGAGATCATGATGACCGATACATGCAGCGGGAAGAAAGGAGAACGTAATACGGGCATAAGTGGAGCCGACGTCCAGCGGAGAAACATCACTAGGCCGACAATAATCAACACAACGAGGAAGATGATGTAGGGGAGCCATCGCATCACTCGACCAGAAGAAACCTCTCGGTCAGCACGCCAGATTTGGAAGATTTTTCGATATTGACTATTCGGCTGTAACCAGAAAAGGAGCATGCCAAGAAGCAGTAGCAAATAGCCAGTATAAGTGAATCCGATGCCCCAAGGATCGCGTGTCACAATGAGGATACTGCCGTGCAGATCATCATCATAACCAGATTGATAGAAGCGATAATGATCATGAGTAGCAATGTTATTCATCGATATAGTGAAGGCCTCGTCTTTGCCTTTCTCTTTGAAAACAATCTCGCTGACATAGTCCTTAGGCGCATAGGAATTAGGATAATACTCCACCTCAAAGCGATTGAGCTGCACAGCAAACGACAAATGATTTATCTTGCCATCTTCTTCGACAAAAAAGCTTGCTGTTTCGCCCTCTCGCAGATGCATTCGACCCTGTTCGCCCCAGAGATGTGTAACCATTGCTCCGGCAAGGATCACTACAAATGCCACATGGATAATCAGCGTGGCAGGAACCTTCCAGAGCTTGCGACGAAAGATGTATACAAGTGCCAGCACGGCCAATACCCCCCACATCGCTGCGAAGGGTACCGAATGATATACTGCCTCTGAAGTGCCAGGCTTACCCGTCAGGTTGTCGAGCAACGAGGTGACTGCCAGCACCACCATGGCAAAACAAAAAATGGCAAAGGTGATAATCTTTAATTTACGCATGTAATGATAACGCTAAATCATTCATTATATTGCATCTACGAATTCGCAAATTGCATCGCGATCTTCTTTTGAAAGCTCGCGGAACTTCTTGACAGAGTAGTATGCATCGCTCGTACCACCCTGATTGGTAGCGTGCCACATGATGGCTTCGAGTACGTTGCGAGCGCGACAGTCATGGAGACGATCGGCAAACTGCGAACCTGTGCAGAGTTGGTGCAAGCCTCTTCCCCAAAGCGCGGTGGTGCGGCACCAACCAGTTCGGAGGTCATTCTTCATGAAGAGCTTATGCTGCACGAGATCGGTGTAAGGCCAGATCTTCTGGTTCGGATAGCGAGGCATTTTGCTCGATAGCATTTGTCCTTTATTAGAACTTTTCTCTTCGCTCACCGCAAAGAGGTTCGGGTCATAGACCTCATCCTTGCCCGTTGTCCACGATGGACGATGACAGTAGGCGCAACCTATCTCTTCGAACTTTTTCTTGCCGTGCTGAATCTTCTTATCGTCGATATTTCTGGCAGCAGGAACGGCCAAACCACGATGCCAAACCATGAAATCCACATAGTCATCGTCTGACATCTCTACGTCCAGATTGTTCGAGGTGAGATAGTTGAAAATATTCTCCTCGTCGTTATCTGTGAACCACTCAGGATGCTCCTCAGGTGTTGCAATCTTGCTGATATATTCATAGAATCCTTTCTGAACCTCAGGATCTTTCGAGGCATAGGTTGCGTAGATCTTGCCATTCAGATCGAGGTAGTGATAGCGTCGATCAGAGCGTGTGACGTTTGTGATATTCCAAATAGCGTTAGCGCCTGGAGCGTCGAGCAGAGGACCACGAGAAAGGGCGTACGTGTAGCGACGTACTTTCTTCGTGCCATCACCCTGCTTGCTGTTGGCATAGTAGCCGAGGAATTCACCATCCTTGTAAAAAGCTGGATTGAGGCCATTGTTCATGAAGCCATCAGCATACTCCTTATTATATTGTGCGATGATGTCCTCGTCAGTAATCGCATCGAGCAAGCCGCTGCCATAAATGCCGAGGGTCGACTCGAGTCGCACTTCATAATTATTGGTTGTAGCATCCTCGTAACCCTGGTTGATAACATACACAGCTTCGCGAGGAATGTTGACCTCTGGATAGCGCAATGAATAGCTCTCACCATCAGGGAACTTATTCCCCCACTCATCTGTGAATTCCTGCCACTTCAACTGAATCTTCTTTTCATCAATAGGATCCTTGAAAGGTGCGATGGCATGTGTCTGTGGCATTCCTGCCAGCCAATTTACATAAGCGTCATTCTCAGGATTAAACACCACGAGCAGATATCCATTGCCGACGTCTATCGTATTGAATGTGCCATCTGGCTGACTCTTGCCATGACCATAACCTGGATGGCAATGTAAGCATGATGTGCGCAAATAGAGAGGACCTAAGCCTTCGCGCTCACCACCTTGGTTGTTGGCCGTAAAAGGTTTCTCAAACATCTTCTCGCCACGATTGAATGATTGGAACAGACCACTGTTTTCCACAGCTGGAGTTGGCTGCTCAAAGGCTTTAGAGGATGAGATGAAACTCGTACCAAGCTCGCCACCAGCGTAAAACTGCTCTGCGATGGTGGGATCTATTTCCTCAGGCTCTGGGGTATCAGCATTGTTTTCACTATCAGAACAGCTGGCAAATGTTGCCATGAGAAGTGCAGCAAGTGAATACTTGGCACATGGGAAATGGTTCCATTTATTGTCCTTCAAAGAAATCATAAGAAATCAATTGCGTCAAGGGTATCTACTAAATCGTTGCAAGCGTCAATTGCTGCTTGGATCTTGTTATAATTCTCTCCCGAAGTCTCTCCGATATAGTTTCGGAAAGGACGTGGCATAGCTTCCAGTTTCTGAATGGCCTGATCGATGGCATTGCGAACCTTCTTATCAGCTGCTTTATCCTTCGATGCAACTAATACAGAGACAGAAACCTTCGAAATGCTTCCATCGAGCGAACCATAATAAGCGTTGCGAACGCTACGGATGTTGTCGATAAAATCTGCAACAGAATTCCACGAATGTGGCGACTCTACGTCGCTCCACTGATGCGAAGCCATCGGGTCAGCAATCTTGGTGTTAGCCACCTCATTGGCAATGTCTGACGCTCCGATGAGGATTTCCTCAAAAGCGGCAGATTGTGTCTTATACTTCGCATTGCCCGGCATTCCTGCATTATAAAGTGTCTCTCCATAAACGCCTTCCCAAGCTTCTACCAAGCGCTCACACTGCTCACTCATGTCGGCGGCAACCACGGCTGCAAACCGAGCCTCAGCCTCGCTGATCGTTGCCACCTCACGCTGTCGATTGTTTGCATCGCCTGTTGAACCTTCTCTAAAAATCACATACTCCACGGCATGAAAACCGAGTAAGCCATAACCTGCAGTACCGGCCTCGATACGCGCCTCGATGTCACCGGCTTTCAATACTTCATCAAGCTGAGTCAGATCGAGTGGCCATGAGTCGATATGAGGATCGATGCTATAATCTGCAGCAGCGCCAAAGAGGAAAGCCTCGGAAAGCTCCCAGTATTTGCGCGCCTCGATCCAGTCGTTACAAGCCTTATTGACAGCCGACTGCGAAGAGAGATTCTTACAATCCTCAGCCAGCTGCGCAGCCGCATCGGCCAGACTTTTATATGTTGGAACAATCACCGCGTTGACATAATTCTTTAGGATTTCCTGCTGTGTAGCATCTACACCATTATCTGCCGAAACGACAGGATCATCGTTGTCAGAACAACTGCTCCAACTTGCACAGATGGCAAGGAGCATCAAAAGATTCAGAAACTTTTTCATATTACAATCAAATTTATTATCAATTACTAGTCCCTTATTTCTCAATTACTTTACATCTTGTATTCTTACTATTTCCTTATTTACCTTTTAAAGAAACCGCTATAGGCAATTCCCAAGCTGATTGTCGGTTCATTATTGAACTGCTTTTTTAGCAAACGCTCCGACCACTCGGCCTTGATCACAATATCCTTCATCGGTTTGTAGTTTACGCCGAGCGTAATCTTCTGTCGTTCCCAACATGGATTGTCCACCACCGAGCCTTCGGTTTTATACATCGAATCATAATACTCATACCGAGCAAAAGGATAAAGCTGCTGATGCTGACTTCGCAACTTGGCCGACAGAACGAAAACATCATATCCTGCCTCAATGCTGGCACACATCGCGTCACTTGCTACTGACGTCTGTGGAGAGACGGAGCCTTTACCTAAAGTTTTGTTAATCTTAGTAATAGCCTCGGAATCGCTCAGATGACCATAATCGTAATTGCCACGGACAATCCAGTTATGCGCCTTATACTCAAAATCCACGGTTCCGATAAGAATATCTCCATTGACCTCTGAATATTTCTCCGCTTTGAGCGAGTTATTTGCCGACCGTCCGTAATAGCCACTCACACCGATGCGAAGCCCTGGCAGAGAATAGTTATCGATGCGGATGACACCAGCATAACTATTGGCAATATCGAACTCATATCTGCTGGCACTGCCGCCTTTGATCCAATCCTTTGCGCCGAAAAGATCAGCTTCCAATCCAGCCAGGAACTGCACTTCATAGCGCCATTCTGGCAGACGTCCCCAGAGCGAGATACCCGTCTGGTGCCACGTGCAAGGCAAGATGCTACTTTCGCTCTCTGGACGATAGACGGTAAAAAACTCCGTCGGAAGATGGAACTGATTGGTCATTCCCACAGGCACCACGATGTGTCCCATTCGTAGATTCACGGCCTTGCTCCATGACTTCTGAATCCAGAATTGTTCGAGTGCCACTTCTCCTCCACGCTCCACTTCTGTCTCATACTCACCTGTTTCTTCTTCCTCAATCTCTACAGCCGCCTCTGTTCCTCCATGTTCGAACTCAATTTCTGAACCCATAGACCAACCATGACCGAAATCATAATTCACATAAAAAACTACATGCGGCAAATCAAATTGGCCAAAGCCGTTTGCATCTTTATAGAGTTCTGCATTTGTATAGCGTTTGTAATTATTACTATAGAACATGCGGCTCATCGTAGCCTCTCCATAACCGCCCAAGGAGAGGCGCGGTTCCTGACCGTCACCTTTCTCCTGAGCGCTGACACTGACCACGCTGGCCCATGTCAATAATATCATTATCCAACTATTCTTATTACTCATTTTATAACTGTTTTTTGATTTTCGCGGTGCAAAGTTAGAGCCTTTTTCTATTTGCAGCAATGCTTTAAATCGAGTAAAAAGACAGGAATTCAGATAGGTAATATGCTCAACTTTGAGCAAAATAGATACCAACAAATGAGTAAAAACAACAAGGATCTAGCATTTGACAATACTCAATCCTTGCAATTCTAAAGAAAAGTCTATACCTTTGCAGCGTAAATAAATCACACAAAACGGAAAAACCTCAAAAGAATGAGAAATATAAAAATGTATGAGGCCGAAGACAAGATGATCAACCTCATCCGCGATGAACATAGCCTGCTGCACATGCTTAGTGCCTTCGGTATCAAGTTAGGATTCGGGGACAAGACCGTACGTGAAGTATGTGAGGATCAGGAGGTCGATACCTACACCTTCATGACCGTGGTCAACTTTGCCATCAACGGACATCTCGACAATGAATCCATCGGCAAACTATCGGTCATTACGCTGCTGCGATATCTTCGTGCCGCTCATGCATTCTTCCTCGACTTTGAACTTCCTTTCATTCGCAAAGAACTAGCAGATGCGCTCGATGAAGGCGATAACCTCGCTCATCTCATTTTAAAATTATATGACGGATATGCTCATTCGATGCGCTCACACATGAATTATGAAGAGAAGACGCTCTTCCCCTATGTGGAAAAACTAATCGAAGGTAAGGTGGCTAATGACACATTTGTCGAGACTTTTTCTAAACATCATGACCAGACAGATCAGCGCCTAACTGAGCTTAAGGATATTATCATCAAGTATTTGCCATCGGATAATCTCCGCAACAATCAGCTCAGTGCCACGCTCTATGATATCTATAATTCTGAGCGAATGCTTTACCAGCATGTTGAAATCGAAGAGCGTATCTTCCTCCCGGCCATCCGATTATTGGAACAGCAATGCCGGCAGAGTGACGTCTCACAACGTATTACAAATATGATTAGCGGAGGCAATGAGTCTTCTCAGGAAGCTCTCTCTGAGCGAGAAAAAGATATCATCATCTGTGTCGTTCAAGGTATGTCGAATAAGGAAATCGCGGACCACCTCTTTATCTCTACAAACACGGTAACTACTCATCGCCGAAACATAGCAAGAAAATTGCAGATCCACTCTCCAGCAGGCTTGACCATCTATGCTATTGTCAATAATCTGGTTGATATTTCCTCAGTGAAATTATAAACTGAATGCACAGCATTAATTTATAAACTATTAGGCCATCCTCATTACTATCTCAGTAGCGAGGATGGCCTATTTTATTTATCAACTGATCTTTCTCAAGTGAAAAAAGTTTTACTTACGAAGCATTTCTAATGCGGGCGTCAAAATATGCTCTGAAGCCCATGGCATAACCAAATCTACAATCTGATGGATAATCGGAACTAATGCAGAACTTTGCAAATAAGGCTGGATCTTCAGTCCTTGAACATAAGAACAAGCAACCTCAATAACAGATATTGCCAAAGCTGCAATCAAACAATATTTAATCGCACCGAAAACACCACCAGCCAGTCGGTTAAGCCATCCTAACTCAATTGCTCTCATCATTCGCTGCAACAGATAAGCAATACGATTCATGACGAACATTGTAAAAAGGAATACAACCACCCAGACGATAATAGCCGCCAAGGTAGCATTGTCTACCCAATCACCGAGATGAGGTGTAGCATAAGGCGAGATATAATTTGCAGCTATTGCAGCCAAAAGGATTCCTATCGTCCCTACTATCTCACGGAAGAAACCTCGGAACAGACCGATACATGCACCGATCCCAATAAAAGCAAGAATTACGAAGTCAAGGTTATTTAATACCATTGTTATTATTTTTTTGCGTGCAAAGATAAGTGTTTATTATGTTCAATCCAAGTTTCTGCGCATAACTTCTTGTATCTTACCCATAAAAATAGTTAATAAAAACAAAAAATCAAGCAAAGCGAGCTTTATGAATTGGTAAAATGCTAATAATTGCTCATCTTTGTCACCAGGAAGAAATAAAAAAGAAATGCAGAGAACGATAGCGCTTGTACTTTTCCTGCTGACAGGGATCTTTGTATGGGGACAGGGCAAAAACCTGCCTTCAGCCAAACATAAGGAATACTATTCAGATGGATTCCTTATCTCTGCGTCAGCTTTTGACTACTCTGCTGCAACCCGCGAAATCATAGGCAATGCTACTTCAAGCTATGATAAGGCGCAAGCGATTTATCTCTGGCTGTGTAAGAACATTGCATACGACACCCAAGGTTCCATACGTACGGCCGACGAATGCTGGAAAACGAGAAAAGGCGTCTGCCAAGCGTATTGTGAACTGTTTTTCCGACTGGGAGAAACAGTCGGATTGAAAACGAAACTGGTATATGGAGACTGTAAGAACTCCGTCAATCCAAAAGTATTAGAAAAACATGTTTGGCTCTCTGTTCATACCGACGAAGGAGACATCTTGATGGATCCTACCTGGGGTGCAGGTCTCTGTGTAAATGGGAAATTCGTGCAGCAACAGAGTCCTTTGCTATGGTTCAACACCAATCCTCATTGGTTTATCTTCACACACTTCCCTCAGAAAAACAAATACCAGCACCTTAAGAAGTTGGTGAGCAAATCAGATTTCCAGCAATTACCATTCGTCAATCCAATCATAGCAAAGCTAGGAATCACTCCCCGAGAAGCGCTAGAACAAGCTCTTGCCGGAGAAGACACCTTCCCGATTATTCCGATTCTTAACACAGAAGATCTTAAGAAAATTACCCTTCACAATGTGCCACTTTGCCGACATCTGAAGCTTGGGAAATCTTATTTCTTCCAGATAGAAAAGAATCAGGACAATTGCAAAATTTGGCTTGATAATGAAGGAAGTACTCGCGAAGAAGAGCGGTGGGATGTAAATGGGAAGTATTACTCCACCACCGTAGCTCCTATAACAAAAGGGAAGTTCACATTAGAGGTTTCTAATGGCAATTCGGTTCTTTCAAAAAGGAAAGTGCTACTTGAGTATATTGTAGATTGATAAAATAAAAAAGACGAAGAATAACATGTAATAGACCTCTCAATATAGACACAAAATAATCTCCACTCACATTATAATATTATAACATGAGTGGAGATTTATTATTTGTTTGATTCTTTGATTAGAGCTTAGCCTTAACCTGAACCTCGGTAAATGCCTCGATGATATCGCCTTCGCGGATATCGTCGTAACCTGCCAGTGAGAGACCACACTCGAAGTTGGTACCCACCTCCTTAACATCGTCCTTGAAGCGCTTGAGGCCTGCAAGTTCACCGGTGAAGACTACGATACCATCACGGATGACACGAGCCTTATCGGTGCGATGGATCTTACCGTCCTTGACGATACAACCCGCAACGGCACCAACCTTAGAAATCTTGAAGACTGAGCGAACCTCAGCATTACCACACATCTCTTCCTTGACAATAGGCTTAAGCATACCCTCCATAGCCTCCTTAACCTCTTCGATAGCATCGTAGATGATTGAGTAGGTGCGGATATCTACACCGTCCTGATCTGCCAACTTACGAGCACCAGCTGAAGGACGTACCTGGAAGCCGATGATGATAGCCTTCGAAGCAGCGGCCAAAACAACATCTGACTCAGAAATCTGACCGACAGCCTTGTGGATAACGTTGATCTGGATATTCTCGGTTGAGAGCTTGATAAGTGAGTCGGTAAGAGCCTCAACAGAACCGTCCACGTCACCCTTGACGATAAGGTTCATCTCCTGGAAATCACCGAGTTTCAAGCGGCGGCCAATCTCATCGAGGGTAAGGGTCTTCTGTGTACGAAGAGCCTGCTCACGCTGCAGACGGTCACGCTTCTGAGCAATCTCACGAGCCTCCTGCTCTGATTCGAGGACACGGATCTGATCACCCGCTGATGGTGCACCATCGAGACCAAGGACTTGTACAGGACAAGCTGGACCTGCCTCCTCAACCTTCTGACCACGCTCGTTAAAGAGTGCACGTACACGGCCATAGTACTTACCTGCCAGAACGACATCACCTACATGAAGTGTACCATTCTGAACGAGGATTGAAGCTACATAACCACGACCCTTATCAAGAGTTGCCTCGATGACAGAACCGCTAGCAGCCTTATCTGGATTAGCCTTCAAATCGAGCATCTCAGCCTCGAGCAGACACTTCTCAAGAAGTTCCTCAACGTTCAAGCCATCGCGAGCCGAAATATCCTGACTCTGATACTTACCGCCCCACTCCTCAACGAGGTAGTTCATGGCAGCGAGCTGCTCCTTTACGCGGTTAGGGTTAGCGGTTGGCTTATCGATCTTGTTGATAGCGAACACAATAGGTACACCTGCTGCTGCTGCATGGTTGATAGCCTCCTTGGTCTGTGGCATAATACCGTCATCAGCAGCTACGATGATGATCGCAATATCGGTCATCTTAGCACCACGGGCACGCATAGCGGTGAACGCCTCGTGACCTGGAGTATCAAGGAAGGTTACATGACGACCATCCTGCAACTGTACGTTGTATGCACCGATATGTTGGGTAATACCACCTGCCTCACCAGCAATCACGTTGGTATTGCGGATGTAATCAAGGAGCTTGGTCTTACCGTGGTCAACGTGACCCATGACGGTGATGATAGGTGGACGTGACTGGAGCTGATCCTCTGTATCTACTTCCTCCTCGAGAACAGATTCTACTTCCTCACTTACATATTCAGTTTCGAAACCGAACTCTGATGCTACGAGGTCGATGGTCTCAGCCTCAAGACGCTGGTTGATACTTACCATCATACC
>JAZUIL010000164.1:0-28236 GCA_045642245.1 Bacteroidales bacterium | reverse complement strand
CTCTTTCAAAACTTAAAGAAGACATTGCCGAAGAATACATGGGTCAGATAGAATTTATCGACAGGTATGACGATGACCTAGAAGAATTCCAATGAAGAATCTCCTTATTGCTGTTATAGCACTATTCTTTATCATTCCTTTGGCTTTGCATGCTCAAAAGCCAAAGGACCTGACTATCAAGACTCGCATTGATAGCACATACGTCTTTGCCTTCGACCTGCGTGAATCGCGTTCTGCCAAAGGTGGCATCTGGAACGTGAAAACGGGTAAGGCAGAGACACCGCAGAACTACACCCAGATAAAAAACGACACTATCGATGGCAAGCCTGTTATCATGCTCTACCGCGAAGTGGCTTTGGGCAACCACCCCCTCAACAGATGGGAAACATGGGTGCTGAAAAATGGCAAGTGGGTAGATGCAGAGGAGGATACAGCCGCAGATGCACAGGTAGAGAAGGCTCCGAAGAACTGAACACATTAATAGAACCATCACTATGCAACAACTGAAATCTATCTTCATTCTTGTCCTGCTGCTACTTTCTGGGCAATCAAAAGCCCAGGAGGCGGTGATTGAGGACGTCTCGTTTCTGGTACAATATATTAAGGGAGACACAGAGGGAACACGATATTCGGTGGCTTTGTCAAAGAGTTTTACGCAAAGTGAACATGGACGAGAGCTATTGCGACGAGTGCATGACTATTCTGAGCTTGCGATGAACCACATGGCTCGCAAGAGCATGGTTAATGGGCTTGAACAGGCTAAGGAGAGTGCTTATGCTGAAATCCGCGAGAATTATGAAAAGAATCTGGCTGCTAACAAGCAATTCCTCGCCGAGGGAAATATAACAAAAGAAGAGTTCGAGAAGCGGAAAGCCCAAAACGAAGAGAGACGTGCTGCCGCAGAGAAACAAATGCAGGAGCTATTTAAGGACGCGAAAGGGCAATCTGAAGACATGTTACACAACATTCCAGAAACCACGATGCCCGATGACACAGAGGCACTTCTCCAGGAGCTGTATCGCTATGCCGTGGGCGGCAAGGCCTATAAGCACATCGTGAACATGGGTAAGGGGTTGCTCAATGTGAGTAACGAGGAGAACGGTGCAACTTCATGGGGCATTATCAACTTGCTCGACAACAAGCTGTTCGATGAGAAGTACTATGCTTCCCCATCATACAGTAGGAAACACGAACTCTTCGTGCTGAAAAATGCACAAGGTCAGTATGGCCTATTCCACTACAACGGCACTCCGGTTATTGCTTTCCAAAAGCATGAGCTGGTTATAGAGCATAGCATGGATTGTCTGGTACAGTACAATGTAAACAATGGCAGCCAAACTGTACTGGATCTTCAGGGTAATCCCAGATTTACATACCAAACACTGCGTGCCGTTGATGGCAGATACTGGGACGCCAAGAACAGCAATAATCGCTGGGGAGCGGTGGACAAGGATAACAATGTGCTTATTCCATTTAAATACAACTATATCTTCGGGGTGGTAGAAGATAAAACCCATCGTGAATTTATTGCAGGAGAGCTCGACACACACGATGAGCTGTATGACTTTGAAACAATGGAGCATGTAGCTAACAGAGTAAATAGAAAAATCATATATTTAACGAAATAAGCAGCAAAGCTGTAAAGCTGCAACGACGGAATAAGGACTGTCTGGAATTTGAAACCATCACATCGTGTACGCGATGTGATGATCAGTAGATCGGAATCATTACATCATGTACACGGTGTGATGGTCAGCAGATCGGAATCATTACACCATGTACGCGGTGTGATGGTCAGCAAATCGGGAGCATTACACCATGTACGCGGTGTGATGGTCAGCAGATCAGAATCATCACATCAGGTACGCGATGTGATGATTTTGAAAATTGAAGTATATTTGAATTCGGATTATGGCTTCGGGCTATACCAACTTCTGCTCCATCGCTACACGGACGAGAGCTGCAGTGTTAGGTACTCCCAATTTGAGTTTAAGGTATTTATAGTACGAGTGGACCGTTTCGAAACCAAGACACAACTTGTCGGCAATCATCTTGATACTGTAGCCTTCAACGATGAGTTTGAGGACTTCACGCTCACGTGGTGTAAGTTCAACGACATCCATTAGAGGATGCGCCTTGAGGATTTCGACAACCTCCTGACAGACATACTGTTTGCCTTTCATTACGGTATGAATACCTTCCAGCAATTCTTCCTTACCGCAGGTTTTCAGTACGTAGCCATCGGCACCACAGGATAAAGCACGATTGATGACAGCTGCTTCTGCATAACTAGAGAGGACTAGGATACGAACGTCAGGGTAGCGGTCTTTCCACGTCTCCACATAGTCAAGACTGTTGCCATCAGGCATACCTACATCAAGGATAAGAACGTCAATATCTCCATTCTGCTCAAGCATCGCCTCACACTCTGCAATATTGGCAGAATGTGCAATGACCTCGAAGTCTCCGCTCTGGTTGAGCATGGTATCAAGGCTCTGAGTAATGACCTTATGGTCGTCTGAAATCGCTATCTTTATCATATCGGGAGCAAAGATAACGAGTTTTTTCTGCATTGCCATCTTTCGGGTCATAAATACCCCCATTTGGGGGAGGAGGGATTAATCGATAATTGACAATTAATAATTGATAATTGACAATTGAAAATTTATTATTATCGTGGTATTTCGATATTAATCTCTGTACCAGATGAGGAACTACTGATACTCATTCGTCCTTGCTGCAGTTCCACACGTTCGCGGATGTTGCGTAAGCCCATATTTTTCGATTCATCAGACGTATCAAAACCCTTACCATCGTCGGCCACAATCACGGCTGCATATTCTTCATCGATCATCAGTTGCACCATGATTCGAGAGGCGGAAGCATGCTTCAACGCGTTGTTTACCAATTCATGAGTAGCGCAATAAAACATGACTTCCTGCTGTTCTGGCAGACGCAGATCCTGACCATGGAATGAGAAGCTTACCGTGCGGTTTACACGACAGAAATCGCGCAACGCCGTGGTCAGACCTTTCTCTTTGAGCGAAGCTGGCATCAGGTGGTGAGCCACACGTCGCATCTCTTCGGTAGCTTGCATTGACAGGCTTTGTATCTGCTCTTCATTTGACTGCATGTGTATAGAAGTCAGGATGCCACCAAGGCGGTCATGCAAATCACGGCCCAATCGGGTTCGCTCATCGGCCTCACCTTGCAGACGTGACTGCATATTGCTGATGCGACGGCGTTGTTTATTGACCTGTACTATGATCAGCACCACGGTAATCAATACGGCAATCAGGAACAGATAGAACCAGTTCTGGAGCTGTGACATGCGATGACGCTGCTCCAGATCGCGTAGCTGCGCCTCTTTTTCAAGGTTTTCGTAACGTACTTCCATTTCAGACAGCGCCGACTGGTATTTCGTCGTAGACTGTTCTGCCATGGTGTCATGCAACTTCTCAATATAGGATCTGGCTTCGGTTGCGTTGCCTGTAGCGGCATAAGCCTCGGCCAGCGTTTTGAATACTCCTATATTATGCTGCGGATCCTGATCGTTGGCCTCCAGCGCCTTTTTTGACCATTCAATAGACTTATTCCATTCTGCACGTTCCAGACATAAAGATGCCTGTTGTGCATATACATCGCTCAAGTTGGTAGGAGATACTTCTTGATCGCCCATAGCCTGAAATGCCTGCGTCATATACTGCTGAGCCTGTGTCAGGTCATGGAACCCTTGCTGATAGATGCGAGAAAAAAGGACATAGCCATCCAACACGCTATTCAACTCTTCATACTGATGATCCTTGTAATAGGCGAACCCTCTTTGTGCATTTTCCAGCGCTTTCTCATACTCACCAGCATTCAGTGCCGTCATAGCTAAGCCGTATTGAGGCATGGCCACCATCAGCGAGTCGCCGGTTTCTGAGCCGACTTCCATGGCGTCGCGGTAGTTCTCTTCTGCAGCCTCATAGTTGGCTAATTCCAGATACAGCTCGCCTACATTATAATATAAGAGGCACTCGCTTTCCTTCCATCCATTGCGCTTGAAGATAGGTAGCGCCTTCTGGTAATAATCAAGTGCCAGATGCAGTTTGCCCTGAATGTTATAGAGATTACCTAAAGTGCCATAGAGGCGTGAAAAATTATTGTCAAGATCTATCTGTGTATATCGCTTATTTCCCACCATCTTATCAGTGGCAAGTAAAGCCTTATCGAAGCAGTGAAGAGCCGAATCATAGTCGGTGCGACCATAAGCATGCAGGCCAATCATCATCCATGCATCGTACAAAGCGTTGTAGAGATGTTCCTTCTCTGACAGATCTATTACAAGCTGTGCAAAATGAATAGACCGCTCCCTGTCGGTCTGCTGATAGCCCGACATCAGTTCTCTATATACTTTTACCAATTGCTCACCATTTAACCTCGTGGTCTTCAGTAGATTTTCTAACGAGTCAATATTATGATTGCGATGGTCAGTATATTCTGCCTGAAGGCTTAATGGCAATGCTGCTAAACAGAATAATATGACAAAGAGTCTGAACTGCTTCATTTGTGCATTTTTTATGTCTTATTGCTCTTCTGCATTCTTAGCTTCTGCAAACAACGCTTTCATGGTCGGATTGCCTCGTGTCAGTTTTTTGATGGTTAAAGCTTCGGCTTTGTCATTGGCCAGACGGAGGTTTCGATCAGATCCGAGGAGTGCATCTTTGATCTTCTGGAGATGTTCGATGGATTTGTCAATCTCTTCGATGGCTTTATTGAAGCGATCGTTGGCAAGACGATAGTTGTAACTGAATTTCTCCTTGAAGTCATTGAGCTGATTCTCGAAATTCGTGACGTCTATGGATTGACTGCGAGCCAGAATAAGTTCTTTCTTCAGTGCAAGGTGTTTCTTTGATGTCTGCACCAATAACGTAATGAGTGGTAGGAACATCTGAGGTCGGATGACATACATCTTCTCATACTGATTGCTTGGTACTGATACGATGCCACCATTATAGAGATCATTGTCTGGCTCAAGCAGACTTACCAGAACCGCATATTCGCAGCTCTTACTGTCTCGGTCGAGGTCGAGCTTATGGAAGAAATCCTCATTCTTATGTTTGGTGGCAGTAGTATCCATCTCGTTCTTCATCTCGAACATGATGCTTATATACTCGTTACCATCTTCATCATAGTCGCGGAAAATGAAATCACCTTTTGAGCCGCCAGATGCATCGTTGTCTTTCTCAAAGTATGCATAGGGCATGAGTGGACGTAGCATTTGGTTATATTGTATGCTACAATGCTGCTCAAGCGTTTCGCCTACCATCTTGGTAGACATACGCGTTTTCAAGTCTTTGTAGAATGCCACTTCTTCCTTGACTTGTCTCAGATTATTCTCGTATTGTTCTTTCTGTGCAGCCAATTTGTTAGCAGCTTCACTTTCGATTACACGAGTGTTGGCCTTCAGCTCGGTGATCTCTGCATTCTTCTTCTGAAGATCTTCCTGCACTCGCTGCTGAGTCTCGATGACGGCAAGTCGTACAGCGTTGTTGCTGTTTTCTTTCATCATCTGTAGCTCGTTCTTCAGCCGTGCGATCTCGGATGAAGCGATGGCTGCCGTCGCTTTGTTCTCTGCCTCGTGCTGTCTCTGGAGCTCTGACATACGACGTCTGATCTCGGCGTTGAACTCATCGTTCTTCACCTGACTTACAATCGAAGCATAGTCCGCCTCATCTACAGTAAAAACACTTCCGCATTTAGGACATTTCAGTTCTTTCATATCGTGCTATTCCTTGTTTTACATCAGTTCGATCTCCCAGTTGAGCTGCAGCGCTTCGTCGAGTCGTTGTAGCAGATTGAGACGCTCATCTGCTTTAAGATTACGTATAACGAAACATCCGTCATGAAGGTATTTATGTCCGACAAGCTGCTTTCGAGGCTTATCGAAACCTACGAATATAGGATTTCCTTTACGATGTAAGTTCAATGCCAGTACGTCAGGAAACACCAGTTCTCGCAAAGCGGCATAAAAGGTGTTTTCGTTGGTCTTTTCCTGAATGATCCGACCATCAGGCAGATTGACACGGATACGACGTTTCTGCACACCTTGATAACGTATCAAATCCTCTTCGCTCATCTTGGCGATCTTGCGGTACTCGCGCGACTTCTCTTCCGCTTTGATCCTTTCGGCCAAAGAGATGAGAAGTTGCTGCGGTACTTTTTCATCGATCTTAGAGAGTACTCGATAAGTTGTTCGAAGTTCTTTCAGTGTCAGTTTCATATGTTTCGTTTTGCTCTTGGCCTTATCGCTCTATGGTGAGGACGCCAGCAGAATATGCATCGACAGAAAGAACATACGCCTTATCTGTAGGTGCTACATTCTTGTTCTGAAGCTTGACGGCATCCTTGTTCTCCATGGTGTTGCCAATCATCAGATCACCTGGTGCGAAGTATTCGTAGGTAGCTTCTTGTGCTGCTGGCCAGGTTCCGTTGAGGGTAAGTGTGTATGGCTTATCCGTTGGATTGACTACCTTTACAATCACACTCTTACCATCTTCAGACATAGTAGTGACGACATTAAGTTCTCCGGTCTCACCTGTGTAAGAGAGGAGGTAGCGCGAGAAGTGGTCGTACCATAGATCTGTCACCTGATAGTTAGGAGCAACATATACATCCTTATAATCAAAGTTGATGAACGCGTTGTCCCAATCAGGAGAATCAGTGCGACGGATGAAGAGTGCTGCTGCACCCATGGCTACGACATCCTTGCTTTCACACATATTGAGGAAACCGCCTGCGAAGAGGCCAGTACGCCAGTCCTGGCTGTTGAGGTTCCACTCGGAGATAAAGAGCTTGATGTTTGGATTTGGACTCTTAGCGATGAGATCAGCATAACGATCATACTGCTTGCCGAGGTTGATAGGACCTGTGGCATAGCCTTCCTGTCGCTCATAGTGGTGGAGGCTGAGGTAATCGAAGAAATTGCCTGATCGGTTGATGAATTCCTCATCTTCCTGGAATCCACCACATGCGATGATCTTGATTGATGGATCGATCTTTCTCATTTCTGTAGAATAACGACGTACACAAGCCTCATATTTCTCGATACCCATTTCCCACATTTCATTGTCGATCTCCCAATACTTTACATTGTATGGTTCTGGATGTCCGTTAGCTGCACGCTTAGCTCCCCATTCTGTCGTTGCAGGTTCGTTGCAGTATCTGAGCCAGTTAAGCGCGTTCTCAAGGATTTCGTCAGCCTCATTGTCTGGTCGTTCAAAACGTACGCTGACCACAAGAATAGGTTCAGAATTAACTTCGCGGCAGAAACGGAGGAATTCATCCGTACCGAAACAGTTCTGATCATAATCCATCCACATCCAGTGGTCCCAACGACGACGCTGTTCCTGAGGACCGACACCCCATTGCCAGTCGTATTGTGCTACATAACCACCTCCAGGCCAGCGCATGCAGGTAGGATGGAGTTGCTTGACCGTACGGAAGATGTCAGGACGGAAACCGCCTAAGGCCAGACCTGAAGCTGTAGTCATGGAAGCTTCATCGACTTGTACTGTACCATTTTCAACACAGATAGCAAAGTCTGCATCTCCATTATATTGATCAGAAGAGAGTTCGAAGGTGTATTTCTTCCAGCTGTTACCTGGTGTTCCCAATGACTGACTAGCTACAATCTGTTCGCCATTTTTCAATGCTACGCTCAGCTTGCCATCACCCTTTGCATGGATATAGCCAAGGTATCTCTCTCCTGCAACGACGTTCTGAGGCCCTTGTACAAGACCAGAGAGGGAAGAGGCTGAGATCTTCTGAGAATAGTTCATGTTAACAGCATCGCCTTTTACCATTTCAAAGGATCCGTTGCCGAAAGATTCCCATTGAGGTGCGACGGCAGGTGTCTGCACATCCTTTGGCATCCCCTCAAAGTAGGTCGTCTTGCCATCGGCAGATGTTACTTTGATGTCACGGTAGGAGGTCTCAGTATAGTTGACCCAGAAAGTGATGTCATTCTTTCCTGTCTGATCCATCTTGCTATATGAGAGGATCTGTTTGCCATCGTAATAGACTTTCGTCTGAGATCCTCGACAACTGATACGGAGTTTGTGCCAGTCCTGATTCTCGTTGATCTGCTTGTCTGTGGCATTCTTTTTTACCAATGGTTCAAGCGCCTTGATCGTACGAGTACGACCGAACATGGTCACTTCTTTTTCTGCCATAGTAGCAATAGAGAAGTTTGGCAGATTCTCTTTCTGCATAGCTTCGCGAGCCTTGGCCAGTTCCTCGTTTCTGCGCATCTCTTCCGTCTGTGCTACAGAAAGAGCTCGCACTTCATAATAAGGATTATGCAGGCGCATGAAATAGGGTTCTCCGTTCTGCTGATTCTTAAAAGCAAAACGGATATCCATCAAACCACCACTCCATGCACGACGAGCAAGACGATAAGAACGCCATTTGAGGTCCATAGTGATATCGTAGTTGTCTGTGTCTACACTGGTGATATTGATTGGCTGTTCATATCGGGTAGGAGAGTGCAGTACCTGATCATCATCGGCAAACCAACCGTCAAAATATCCATCACGAGGTGTGATACCAGGATAATGTTCCGGTTCGAACGAGCGTTCGAAGAGAAGTTCCTGCCATACTCCGTTGTTGGCAGAGAAATAAATATGTTCGAAAAGCTGACCATACAGCATTGGATCAATCATGCCACTTGGCTTGCTGCTGTCGATGGTAATTGATTTACTGATTGCCGCATCCTGTGCACTCAGTGTATTTCCTGGCAGGAAGAAGGTGCATGCCAGGCATGGAAGAAGGAAGGTATTTTTCATTTTGTTCTAATTTACCATGGGAAATTTTCAGGATCATTTTTCTCATTCGAGCGAAGAGATTGATTCATGCCGTTGATAGCCTGCATGTCCTCTTCGCTTAAGCAGAACTTCAGGATCTCAAGATTTTCTGTAAAATGGTTCGGCTTGGCGCGAGGAATCGTGATCAGATCTCGCTGTACGATCCAGCGGAGGACGATCTGTGACGCTGTCTTGTTATATTTCTTGGCCAGTGACTGAAGAAGTGGTTGTCCGACAATATCGATATTGCCTTGACCGAATGGACCCCAAGCTTCTACCTGAATACCGATCTCGCGGTTATATGCAATGTTTTCCTCCTGTGACATGAATGGTGTTACCTCAATTTGGTTGATTACCGGACGGATCTCTGCATAGGAGAGAAGCTCCTCGAGGTGATGACGATTGAAGTTGCTGACACCAATGGAGCGGATCTTGCCAGCCTTAACAAATTCCTCCATAATCTGCCAGGTATCTTTGACACAGCCTTCTACAGGCCAGTGAATCAAAAGTAGGTCAAGATAAGGTGTCTTCAGATCAGCAATACTCTGTTCGATAGCCTTACGTACACCTTCTCTGCCTTTGCGCATATTGACGGTAGATACTTTGGTAGTCAGGAAGTACGATTCACGAGGTACACCACTCTCAATGAGACCTTGACCTACAGCCGCTTCGTTCTCATACATCTGTGCAGTATCGATATGTCGGAAGCCTGCTTGTAATGCGAGTGCGACATTCTTGGTCGCTATCTCATCACGGAGTGTCCAGGTGCCTACACCGATCTTCGGAATCTCTAAACCATTATTGAGTTTGACACTATTCAGATTTGTTACCTTGCTCATGAATCGTTCGCGACCAACAACGAAACGTAGGTGATCGCCTTCACCGATGAGACCGTCTTCGTCATAGGCTGAAACCTTGAAGGACAGTTTACGGCCATCTATAGCAACAAGTTCTGCTATTGCTGTTACCGTATGTCCAAGACCAGTAGGCTTCAGATGTGAAGCATTGATCTGTCCACCTACGGTCGAGGAGTCTGCTTCGAGTTCGTCTGCAACACACATCATGGCTGCATTTTCCATGAATGCCATCATCATAGGGGTGGCTAGGACCTTCAGGTCTCCACTTCCGACATTGCACGCGAGATGCTTTTCCTCTACGACGAAGGTGCTAGTATATTTCTTTCCGATTTGCATATTGAGATTCTTGATCTGTTACTTGATTATTTGATATTCATAAGTTTTTGCTTCTGTGCATTGAGCGACTGAAGTTCTTCATCACTGACAGCATAGTCGTAGATGCGGAAATCGGCTACATGAGCATCTGTGAGATACTTATCTCCATTAAATGGTGCACGTCCGATCCAGCAATGAGCAGGAGCCTCTTTGAAAATCTCTGAGAGGATTGGCATATTCTCATTACGACCAATGAGATTACCATCAAGATAAAGCTCTCCGGTCTTCCCTTGCTGGCGGAAAAGAGCATGAACCCATACATTTCGTTCAGGTTGTCCGCCTTGCATCACGATCTCTTCGTGTTCCCACCCATCCGTAGAGGTTTCAAATCTCTGCTCGTTGAGTCGCATTGCCATGTATGGACCTTCGTCAGCCTTATTCTCTGCCAACTCAGAGAAAGCAAAAAGGAAATGTCCATAGCCATCGAGCTGGTTGGCTTCATCGACCTTGAAATAGACAGAGACAGTGAAATCTGTCAGCTCTTTGATTACCTTGCCAGTTTCAACGGTAAGGTCATAGTAGCCGTCATTCTGGCCAAGATGGAGAATCGAAAGTCCCTGCTGTGATTCTACCGTTGCTCCATTATAAGCATTTTTCTCTTCGAATACATAGTTGTATTTTTTCTCAGTTTCTGAAGATGAGCAGGATGCCATAACAGAACATGTCAGTAATGCCATCAGAATAGTTTTATATGTTTTCATAACATGGGATGTTTTAACGGTTTGTCGGATTACTTTTTGGGGATGATAATCCAGATTTATTATTTGAATAAAGAGATTAGATGAACGTGACTGTCTCGCTCAATGGCTTGCGACTGAAATGATTTGCCAACGGACATGTTCCTTCTGCTGCAAAACCGAGGTCAAGCATCATAAGGATCTTCTCGTTTGCCGGAAGGCCAAGAAGTTCTGCCATAGCATTCGGATCGAGGCAATTGATCCAGCAACTGTCCACACCATGAGCCGTAGCAGCAAGGAGCATATGAGTAGCAACGATGGTAGCATCTTCGATACCCGAATCACGTGTGCTATTTGGATAAATGTAGACGTTTTCTGTGTCGAATGCCACTACCAGACAGGTAGGAGCGTCGTAACGGCAACGAGATACATTATCAATCTTCTTGAGCATCTCCTCTGATTGAATCACATAGATATGCTGCTCCTGAAGATTCTTAGCTGTAGGAGCTACACGTCCTGCTTCAAGGATGGCATTGAGTTGCTCTTCGCTGATCTGGCGTGTTGGATCAAATCGCTTACATGAATAGCGGTCTCTGATAATCTGGTCGTATGTCATAATTGTAGTTATTTCGAGTTAATGTATTCCAGGATCTGTTCTGCATGAATCTTTGTCTTGATTTCCTTTGGCGTGAAAATCTTCTCGATGATTCCTTCCTCGTTAACAAGATAGGTAGTACGTAGTGTTCCTATGGTGCGACGACCACAAGCAACTTTCTCTCCCCAGCAGCCCAGTTCCTGAAGCAGCTTCGTTTCAACGTCAGCGATGAGAGGGAACTGCAAGCCTTGTGTATCTGCAAATTTCTTCTGCAATTCCTGCTTATCTTTGCTAACACCGATAATCTCATAACCGGCTGCAGCCAACGTTTCTTTATGAGCCTGTAAAGAACAAGCCTCGGCTGTACATCCGCTGGTGTTTGCTTTTGGGTAAGAATAAAGAACTACTTTGCGACCACGATAGTCACTACTCTTAATCTCATGTCCGTTCTGGTCGATGCCAAGAACCTCTGGAATTCTATCTCCGATATTCATAGTTATATTGACATTTTTATTTATTTAGTCTGTTAAGTGCATCTATAGCATCAGAATAACCCTGTGCTGCCGATTTGTTGTACCAGTTTAGGGCTTCTGTCATGTCCTGAGTCGTTCCTTGACCTGTTTCATAACAGTTGCCAATCTTATACTGGGTTTCAGGATTTCCTTTTTGAGCTGAAATAAGGTAATACTCAAACGCCTTCTGACGATCTGCAGCAACACCATCACCCCAGTAATAAGCACTTCCTATAAAGTTGAGGACGTAGATGTCTTCTTGCGGTGCCAATTGCATGAGTCCTTCAAATGACTTTGCATACAGGCTATCTGAAATAGCATGATCTTCCTCTACGGCAATTCCATGCTGATAACAGTGAGCCATCATATATAGGCCGATAGGATTGCCGGCATCTGCACTTCGACGATAGTAGTCAAATGCTTTGGTCGAATCCTGGTCGACGTGATTTGAGAACTCGTACATGGTGCCAAGTTCCCATTGAGCATCCGGATTACCGTTGGCAGCAGAAAGCTGAATCATCTCTATTGCTTTTTTCCAGTCTTGATCTACTCCGTTGCCTGAAGTCTTCAGAAGTCGACCATATTCAAGCTGTGCCATTGCATCACCTTGTTCTGCTTTCTTGATGAGAGTCGATACTCTGTCAGAGCATCCTGTCAGGCCCAGTATTCCTGCTATTGTCAGTATTTGTAAGTATTTCACGATTATGTTTTATTATGGTGTCAATGATATTGTTTGTTTCTCATTTCGACTTGCATTATTTGTCTTTATCGTATGCATAGTCAAAGCATCTGTTCAGCAGTTCGTTGAACTCGTGACATTTTCTCAGATCCGATAGAGCTTTCTTCAGGAAGTCATTGTCCAATACATCTTTCTCTTTGATCGATTTGCTGATCTCATAGCTTTTGAGCCTGTAGTACTCGCTATGTTTATCAGCTTCATTGTATCCGACAGGCATACGCTTCAAAGCATTCTCCCAATTCAGTTGGAACTCTTTGCCGCAAGAAAGGACAGCATTATGGAATTCGTCTGGTTCGAGCATGATCTGTTCACGGATACTCTGCAAAACTTCCTTTGTCGGATTGTAAAGGCCTCCACAAACAAAGTATAAGTCTGCAGCAGGTTCGAAATGAACATAATATCCTGCCATGCCTGATTTCTTGCCTCTAGGACAAACATAAATGCCATGCCAGTCTTTGTATGGACGTTTGTCCGAAGAAAAACGGATATCGCGGTTGATACGGTAAGTACAGTCCTTCACCTGAAGATTCTTGCATCGGGGATCAAACTCTGCAATACCTCGAATCAGCTCTTCTGCAATCAGTGCGAGTTTTTTCTTTGTCGCTTCGTATTCGTTACGATGAGCGTCGAACCAAGGTTTGTTGTTATTCTGCGAGAGTCGCAGGTAGAAATCAAGAATGTCTTTCATTTATATGGATGTTTTTATAGGTATTTCTCTCTTTTAGCTTTTGGTAATTTGGCTATGATCAGCTTGTATGATTCGGTGATCCATGTTTTGACCAGTTCGTCATCCAATCGCTCGTAGTATACATCGCTCCAATGTGTCTTATTCCAATGCCATGCAGGAGTCACACCAGCATAACGTTCTCGGAGTTCTTCGTTCCTTTCTGGTATCAGCTTCAATGCGAATCTTGGCTCTGAATGTCCAGAGCCATAATCACTACTTCCTAACCAAAGACATAGAAATATCTTGCCTTCAACTCGAAACGTGATGATATCATCTCCGAATGGCTGATCTTCGGTTACACCCCAGAGCGATAATGTATATTCTCTTACTTGCTCAATATCCATGGTTCCCAATTATTCATTCATAGTTAATGTCGAATGTTCCTTTTTCAAGGTAGTACGATCATTTATATAATGTTGCAAATATGGTTTATATTTCGCGATTGTCCAAACTTTTGCAAAGATTTCTATTCTATACGTGTTCTTTTTGTTCTTTATCCATGAGATTTGTTATTTACAAGTCACGATAAATGCTTTTTGTTTTATATTTATATAAACAATACGGCTGACATCTGTAAAAAAGACATCAGCCGTATGTGATTCTATTGATATGCGATTGCCTATTGCTTCGTATTATTTTATTTTTTCCAGACGTTGACGATTTCACCAACGTACATCACGTGAATACCTGTTCCTGTCTCTTCATGCCATTGGCGACGTTCAATTGGCATGAGGTCTGCTTTGAACTGATCTGCATAGATCTTCTTACATTCGATTGCGAGATCAGCTTCTGCAAAGATAGGGTTGCCAAGCGCAGTGAATTCAGTGGTAAGACCGGCTCCTTTTACTTTGTCTTCATCACGTCCAGAAGCGGTTCCAAGATACTGCAGTGTCTGTCGCATTGAAGCCGGGAAATGTGTAAGAGTGAAGTATTCGTTCTTCTCCATAAACTCATACGTATAGCGGCTTGTTGAGACATAGACAATCACTACTGGACGACTCCAGAGTTCGCCGAAAGTACCCCATGCAATGGTCATCAGATTCATGTCACCTTCCTTGCCTGCAGCGAGTTCAAACCACTCATCAGCAAACATTCTGACAGGATTACCCTCAATGTCACGAGCGGAGATCTCCTGCCATTCCTTATCGCGTGAGCTTTCTGCTGTTTCTTCAGGGCTTGCAGGTTGCTGCTCGCTGTTCATAGAACAATTTGCCAATAAAAGGACAAGTGAACTAATGAGGAATATTTTTTTCATCATTTATATGTTTATGATTATAGTTGTATACCTAAATAAGACTTTCTTCCAGCCAGAATCATTTCTTTTCATCAGAAAGAATCTTCTTCATGTATTCAATGCCGAATTTTGCCACCAAAAGATCATCTTCTGAAAGACCACCGCTGAAAGCAAAAGCGAATTTATAATCCTCGGTTTCGTCATAGGCTCCACCGGTAAAATTCAATTCTCCCATCATGCAATTTCTGTCAGGATTTCCGCTGTCTGCACCTGAAGCAATCACTTCTCCTGCTTTTGACCATGCAATAGCAACCAGATTCCAGCCTTTGTCTCCGCCATCTGCATTGTATGGAGTATCAACAACTTTCATCTCACCGATCCAATCTACTTCGGTTTCTTTTGGAAGTATAGATGCCACTGCTACACCTTGCATGTTCATTGACTTGGCTTTTTTTGCCATTTCTTCGAGAGTCTCTACTAAAGCTTTTCTAAGATTATCCATATGATTTTGTTTATTAATGGTTTGTATCGATTGATTGGTTGCTCCATCTTCCGATGATGAAGTTTGTGATTGGCAGCCGGACAAGGTGCAAATCATGGTGAGAATACTGAATAAAAAGAATTTCTTCATAATTTCTGTAGATTGTGGTAAATAGTAGCTAAAGTATCATCCAGCAGCAACGACCACAGAGCTCCATCCAGTTGTGGCAATCATTGTAGCTTCGTTCCGATTCGCAGATCCATAGTATTTCTGTGCGAATGCTATCGTCGATTTTAGGATGAGGGGCGGCTCCATCTGTCAGGATGACAAGGCCGTCGTAATGATTATGCTCCAGCAGATAGTCGAAGATTGGTTGATAGGAGGTGCCACCTCGGCCGGTTACTTCAATTTGTCGATTGGCCTTACGGATGTTTTTGATAGGACCTAACTGGCAATCGAATTGCACACAGTCAATCTCGTCGATACCGTACTTGAACATCTTATTGATGACGCTATAGAAGTTCGATAGATTCGTATCTGTGATGGAGCCAGAGACGTCTACAGCGACGAGTAGCTTGGTTGTAAACTCACGCGCAGATCCCATTTGGTCAAAGCCGGTACGACGATTGGGTTTCATTCGGGTCAGTTTCTTCTTGCTACTCAAAATGCTGCCACGGAAACCTTGTACAATCTGACGGTAGTCGATACGGGCTTTGGTTGAAGCTTCAATCATCTCAACAATATTTCCAGGGATAGAGCCCCAGTTGCTGAGGCTTTTTATCAGGTCGTTGATTTCCTGACTTTTCATGTTGTCTTCTTGCCAAAGATCTGCTCTTTCTGCCGCCTCTTGTTTCTTCTGAGCATTTGCATCGCTGGCTCCTCCATCTTCTCCATCCGGATCGGATTCACCATCCAATTGTTCTTCAATCTTACGGACGTACCACTCAAAACTCTCATTCTCTTCCAGCTTGAAGTCATTCGGAGTCAATAGCGGCAGTTTCTCCCGGGATTTCTCATTGTTATAATTATCAGCAATGGTGACGTCACTACCTAACGACAATGCAGTTTTGCTTACACCTTCCGGTTGTCGCTCATAAGGATGTTTCAGAAACAGACGAATCAGTTCGATACGCATCAGCTGCTCCACCTCAAAGAACGTCTTGTCTTCGAGCAAAGCCGGATTATATTCCAAACGGCCTTGACCGACACGAACCGGACATTTCATTGTAGCATTAATCTCCATACGCTGCATACAATAGAGCGCAAAAAAGGCTGGCTCTCGCAGGAACCATTGCTCACTGATCTTCTTGAGTGTCTCTTCAACCTTGTTCATTCACAGAGGTATAATCAATAAATACTCGCTATCCCTTAAAGATTGGAGATGAAATTGATGATGGCGTCATAAAGTTGTGGCGTATGATCGAGGACGAAGAGAATAGCCTTCGGATAAGCATTCTTTTCGAATACGGATGTAAAATGAGCGATGGCTTCTTTATTCTTCGTCTGCTCGAGCATCTTATAATATGCAGTCAGATTGTTGGCAATGACAGTAATCTGGCTGTCAAGGATTTCTCCTGTCTCTAAGAAGCGGAAAATACCTTCATTGACGATGGCCAGCTGATGCAGTTTGTATTTGACAAGTGTCGGTTGATGTGTCTCGAAATTGAGCAATACCTCGATACCTGTCAGTACCTTATTACCTGCAATAGAACCCATGAATCGACTGGTAGCTGCAGGTCCAATAATGCCGGCAATGAGTTTCTTATGGATTTCCTCAAGTGGATCAATATCCTTTATCGCTGCTGAGACTTTCTCCCAGGCTCTTCGATCAGGACTCTTGTCAAGGCCTGTATCGATACCTTTCTTCTGGCCTTCGTTGCCATCAAGCCAGACAGGTTCATTCTGAATGAATTGTATGATACGGCTATCGATCTTCTGCTGTTCTGCCCATAATAGCCACTCAGAGGTCGTTGGCAGGAAATTATAGATGTTGAATCGACTGACCAAAGCGGGATCAAGATCTGTAATCTGATATTCTTCGCCTGCATTGACAGCCGAGATGATACGGCTACCCTCTGGCAATTGACGACCCGCAAGCTTACGGTTCAGCACCAGGTCCATAATGGTTTGCAATACCTCCGGACGTGCACGGTTCAATTCATCGAGGAAGAGAACGATCGGCTGTCCGTCGAGTGGAAACCAATAGGGTGGAAGGAAATCAGTTTTCTCTCCGTTCTTGTTCGGAAGACCGATGAGATCTCCAGGATCGGACATCTGGCCAAGGAAAAGCGTGACGACCTTCATTCCCTTGGCAGTGAAGTAATCAGTAAGTATTTCTGACTTGCCGATACCATGACGGCCGACAAGCATGACGTTTTGTGTGGCAGGTGTAAACTCCAGAATCTTCAGGAGTTCCTGTGTATTGATATTGATACCCATATTGAAAGGATAAATACTAAAATGGAAGATACAGCGGATTATTATGTTCTGGGTCAAGTGCACACTGCTTGGCATATTTACATTCGCTCAGAAGCAATTGTGACCACCATATGCGAAACTTCTCCTCATAGTCCTCCAGATCGAAAGTTTCTGGTTCCCACCATTGCAAAGTATCTACATTGATTTTGATTCTGTCGTTATCGTCCACGCTTAGTAACATCGCGTAGTGATCTCTGATGATTTCGTTAGGACCGGAATATGCAACCAGCGGTGCAGATAGATCCACGATATACATAAGCGCTTTGTCCAGAAGTTGTTCCGACGGCTTCATGTCGTCTGTCTGATTGTCAGATTCCTTATCTATCTGATACTTCAATCGTCGTTCGATGACATTGTATGGTGTCTTCCTAAGAGCAATTTGAGTTAACTCATCGCTCCATTCTTTCATCTGTATAGCATGGATTCTCTGCTCCTCTGTGTATTGTCTATCTAGTTCCTCAAAGGCGGCAGTGATTCCTTGTTGCCATTCCGATCGAGGATAACAGGGCATGGCGATCATCTCTTCAGGAGAATAGTCTTGCACGATTCCAATCCTCACTTTGTCATTCCTGCTCAGAATGATATTCAGTCGTTTGAATTCTCCTAATTGGATAATCCTCTTATCTGTATCTTGCATGATGAAAGGAATCATCAATTCACAATAGGCGATGTCCTTTTCAAACTGAGATGATTTCCGCCAGGCCTTGATCTTCTGTCGCTCATCATATCGACTGAACAGCTGCTCGTCGAGCTCTACGAGATAAGAGAGCGAGAACAAATCACTTTTGCGATACTTCTTATGTGTGATTCTCGATAGAAGGCCAATGTTCTCAGCAATATGAGGAAAGGCTTCAAAATGAAACTCTTTGAGCTTCTTGTGATAGATAAACACAAAAGATCGGGCCTGCACCTGTAATGTGTCCGACGCTTCGTCATAGGAACATGACTCAAGTCCTGGATGTTCAGTCGTATTCCATTCTTCCAGAAATGCAGCAAGCGTCTTGTTTCGTTTCTTCAGCATTTCGTGCATTACCAGAAAACTTTCAAGACCAGGAATAGGAAACTTCACTCCATCCAGTTCCTCTCTTTCTCCCATGATATACTTCCACACATAGTCGGTACGTTGGTCGTAATAGGAACTTTGAAGGATAGCTTCTATATCTTCTCGATTGTACTGCATTTTATTTCGTTTGGTTGTTCTCTGTCAGTGCATGATTGACCAGTGTCTGAATGGCTGTGAAACTGAGGTTCATGACCTTCAATAGCTTGTCATACACTTCGGTTTCGATGGCCGTCTTAGATTCGTCATCTTCATATTGGGAGAGGGAGATGATTCCAGGTCGGATGGTCTCGCGACTGAAACTTTTCTGGCTGACGTGGATGTATTCTGCCAGCATTCCATTGTCACCCGATTGAGCAATGAGTTTCATTACACCTTGATATCCTGCTTCTTCAGAGTATAGACAAGTACCGAATTCTACATGCTGACTCTTCCATTTCTTGGTGGAGGAGAGGATGTTCCTGGCCGATGCCAAAGCGTTGTCATAATATCGCTCCACACGCTCAAAATGCTCTTTCTTAACAGGAATGAGTGTAGAGACACGCCTTAAACTGAAAGGTTCTGCACGATAACAGTAGATACCTTGTTCGCCGAAATCATAAAGATCAGCTCTGCATTCGTTTTCTTGGATAGAGACAACATGCCAGATAGAACGAGAGCGGCCACCCATAGGTGGTCGGATGAAACAATCTCCGATTTTGACCTCATTCTTATTCATAACACATCATACTCTTTTTATTTCCTTTGCTTGCCCCTTCCTGTGATGTGACTTTCTGATTCTTATTTATCCGGGTTTTCCCAAAGACCATAGATGCTTCTTGGCCCGATCTTGGCAGTCGGAGAGAGCGGTCCTCCTTTGTGTGCTTCTATCACCTGACGAGTGATTGCTTCGATTGTTTCTTTATCAGGTGTCCTGAGAGTATAGGCGACTTCCTTCTTCTTCGGCATGGAATATACGACCTTCACTTTATCCTCCTGATGGACGATACGGTACTGGATTCCTGTTCCTCTGAGTCTTGCCTTAAGAAGCGTACGAACCATCAGTTGTTCGAGGTTCTGCTTTTTCTGCATCTTCTCAATCTCAGAAACCTTTTTCTGCCAGTCTTCATCCCATCGTTTCCTGAATGCCGGATAATACTTGTCAGGATTAGTACATACCTCTTCTCGTTTCTCGCGCGATAATCCCAGCATCGTGCGCTTGTAACGATCTTCTATGTATTTGGCATAGACATCGTCAAGCGGTAATCCTGCGCTTAGCAGGTATGATATGCGATGTGAGAATGTATCCATTAAAGTATATCTTTCTTGATGAAACTATGCACTCCATCGAGTCAAGTCAGACGGAAGGAGACGGCTTTTATATGTGCAAATATATAGTTTTTTTGTGAGATTGCCAAATGTTCTTACGAAAAACTATGCAGTACCAAAAGATTCATTCCGTTTAGCCTCCTTTTATTGGGTATTTACGGTAGAAATCATCGAAAAAATGATAGATTTCAATGGGGTAAGGCTTTTTTCCAATAAAACATTTGGATGTTCCAAAGAAACTCCCTATTTTTGTGGTTGATATTCAAATCCATTAACTAGAAAGAATGAAAAACTATAGAATACATCTAACCCTTGCATTAGCTGCAGTGGCTATTTCATCGATGGCAGCCAAACCATTACGACTTAAGAAAAACAATGTTCAGAAGATTGTTCAATCAATGACTCTTGAAGAAAAGGCTCGTATGGTAGTAGGTTGCTCTAGCAGTGCATTTGTCGGTTATGGCAATAGTACGTTGTATGTCCCTGGTTCTGCTGCTTCTACCGCTATGAACGAACGACTTGGAATTGTCCCTACCGTATTGGCCGATGGTCCTGCAGGGTTGCGAATCAGTCCTAAGCGCGAAGGGGCAGAGCAGACTTTTTATTGTACGGCTTTTCCTATCGGTACGGCACTTGCATCTTCATGGAGTATAGAACTGGTCGAACAGGTAGGTGCAGCCATCGGTGAGGAGGCACGCGAATATGGCGTAGATGTACTTCTCGCGCCAGGCCTTAACTTACAGCGAGACCCACTTTGCGGTCGTAATTTTGAGTATTATAGCGAAGATCCACTTCTTTCAGGTAAAGTGGCAGCCGCTTATATCCGTGGCGTACAGAGCCAAGGAGTAGGAACCTCAGCCAAACATTATGCCGTCAATAATGCCGAGAGCAATCGTAAAGACAATGACTCACGATTGGATGAGCGAACACTACGCGAGCTTTATCTAAAAGGTTTTGAAATTGCAGTCAAGGAGGCTCAGCCATGGACCGTTATGACCTCATATAATGCAGTCAATGGCGTACAGGCGATGGAGAGTCGTGAATTGCTTACCGATATTCTTCGCAACGAATGGAGCTTTGATGGCTATGTAATGTGCGACTGGGCTTATGCCGGTCTTCGCAATACCGCCCGTGAGCTGTATGCTGGCAATGACCTGCTTACTCCAGGTTCAGAACAGCAGTATCAGGAGGTTCTTGACGCGGTGAATAACGGTACGCTGCAGATGGTGGATCTTGACGCTTGTGTGGAGCATATTTTGAACGTGGTTGTCAGGACTCCTCGTTTCAATGGCTATAAGTACAGTGACCGTCCAGATCTGGCTAAGAATGCACAAGTTGCACGCCAAGCAGCAGCAGAGAGTATCGTGTTACTGCAGAATCATGAAAACACATTGCCACTGAATGGAAATAACTCCTCATTAGGTCTTTTCGGAATTTCTTCTTATGATTTCACATCTGGAGGAACGGGTTCCGGTAGTGTCAATATGGCTTATGTAGTCAATCTTAAACAAGCACTTATTCAGGTAGGATACCGTGTGAATGGTGAGTTGGATCAATACTACACAGATAAAGTACGTCTGGCTCTTGAAAACCTTTCTGATGGCTTCAATCTTGGTCGTACTTCACTCAAGGAAGTCTCTATTGATCCTAAGATGATCGAGCAAAGTGCAGAAAAAGATGAACTGGCCATTGTTACGATTGGACGTAGTAATGGAGAAGGTTTGGATCGTCATGCTTTCGATGATTTCTTCTGGACACGAGAGGAGAACATGCTGCTTGAAAATGTCAGCAAGGCTTTCCATGCACGAGGCAAACGAGTAGTGGTAGTTCTCAATGTTAGTGGAGCTATCGAAGTAGAGCGATTGAAGCAATTAGCAGACGCTGTCGTTTGTTGCTGGTTGCCTGGTCAGGAAGGAGGAAACGCCGTGGTCGATGTGATGACTGGCCGTGAAAATCCATCTGGCAAGCTCACGATGACGATTCCTGTTAGTTATTTTGACACAAACACTTATGACAATTTCCCTTATGACTACACAGGCCCGGTAGCAATGGGTAAATATGCTCTTACACCAAGACCTGAACGTAAGAATGTACACTACATTAATTATGAAGAGGGAATCTATGTCGGTTATCGCTACTTCCACACGCAGCAGAAGGCGGTAAGCTATCCTTTCGGCTATGGTCTTTCTTACACAACCTTTGCTTATACTGATGCACAGGTTACAGCTACTCTGGATGGCGGTTTTGAAGCTCAGATTACCATCACAAATAACGGTAAAACAGCGGGTAAAGAAGCTGTACAGCTCTATGTCTCTGCTCCTGCAGGAGGTTTGGATAAACCTGCTTGTGAGTTACGTTCGTTTGGTAAGACGCGTCTTTTACAGCCAGGAGAGAGCCAGACATTGACTTTTAGGGTAGACGCCTATACATTGGCCAGCTATAATCCTACTTCTCACCATTGGGAAACCGCAGCAGGTGACTATCAGTTGCATTTTGCAGCCAATGTGGAGGACGTCAGAGAGTCAGTCAAGGTCAGCTTGCCTGGCAATATCTTCTAAAATAGAAATCAACACATTACCAATACTATAATACAATGAGAAAGTTTTTTGCATTATTAGCTGCGTGCACCTTATTCAGTTGCACCAGTGAAAAAGAAGAGACTCCTAATCCAGTTCTCACTATTGAAGGAGGACAGGTACAGGGTGTGAACGCTGATATTGATGGCGTTGTTGTGTATAAAGGTATTCCTTTTGCAGCGCCACCTATCGGAGAGAACCGTTGGAAGGCTCCACAGCCAGTTCGTCCATGGGAAGGCGTCAAGGTTTGCGACAAGTTCGGACATCCTGCATTCCAGGGAGCTCATTATGAAGGTGGATATACCACAGAATGGGGTTATGGTGACGAGGCTCCTTATTCAGAGGATTGTCTCTATCTGAATGTCTGGACAAAGGCTTCTGCACAGCCAGAAAAGAAACTTCCTGTAGCTCTCTGGATCTTCGGCGGTGGTCTTCGTGAAGGCTGGGGTTCAGAACCAGAGTTTGACGGACAGGAATTCGCTGCAAAGGATGTGGTGCTTGTCTCGTTCAACTATCGTGTCGGTCCTTTCGGTTTCTTCGCTCATCCAGAGCTCATTGCTGAGGCAGGCGAACAAGCTTCAGGTAACTTCGGTACTCTCGATCAGATTGAGGCGCTGAAGTGGGTCAAGAAGAATATCGCTCAGTTCGGTGGCGATCCTGACAACGTGATGATCTTTGGTCAGTCGGCTGGTTCACGATCGGTAAAGACCTTGTCTGCCTCTCCATTGGCTAGAGGCCTCTTCAATAAGGCTGTAATCATGAGTGGTAGCGGTCTTTCTCTGCCAACCGATCCTGTTCCTACGTTCAACGGCCGTCCTATGCCACAGATGAAACCTCTTACACTCAGTGAGGCTGCACAACAGATCAAGGAGGTTACCGATTGGGCAAACATGACTACTCTTGAGCAGTTGCGCCGTGCATCTACCGAGACCATCTATAGCCTTGGAACCATCTATACCAGTGTTACCGGCAAGCGTAGTCCTCTTACTGCTTCTCCAATCTCTCCATACACTGAGGATTATGTTCTTCCTGAGTCGTTCGACGATGCATGTCTGGATGGCACTCTTGCCAATGTTCCTTACATGATTGGCTTTACGCTTGATGATGCTGGCAATATGTGTCCTGTAATTGAGAACTTCTGCTTGAATCGTGAGGAGAAAGGTGATAAGGCTTATGCATATCAGTTCGCTCGTCCTCTTCCAGATGATGGTTCACATCCTGAGGTATCGGCTCGTTTGAAAGGTGCATTCCACTCAAGTGATCTCTGGTATGTGTTCAAGTCATTGAAGCATTGCTGGCGACCTTGGACACAGGGTGACCGTGATCTGTCAGAAAAGATGCTTACTGCATGGAGCAACTTCTGTAAGTATGGCAATCCTAACGGCGCTGAGGATGGCGAATGGCAGCCTTATACCAGTGCTAACAAGAACTTCATGCTTTTCAAGCTCGATGAGAATGAGGTAGAGGCTTCTTGCATGGGTACACCAATTCCAAGACAGTAATTGATCTGTCATACAATAATTGTGGCATCTCTTTCACCGTACAGTGGAGGAGATGCCACGATCTATTTTGCAAATAAAGATTATCTGGAAGTGATTTCAAGACCGACGATACCGATGAAAATCAGTAAGGCGAAAAACATCCTGAGTAGAGTAGCCGTATCGCCAAAACAGCAGATACCTAAGAGGAAAGTACCAATGGCTCCGATACCTGTCCAGATGATATACGCTGTAGAGACAGGGATTGTCTTCTGTGCAAAATAGAGGAAGACGCCACTCAACAGCATACTGAGGCTTGCCAACGAGATATAGGTCCAGAACTTCTCGGGATAAAGTCTGGATAGTTTGAAGCCGAGTGGCCAACCTACTTCAAAAACGGAGGCAATGATGAGATAGAGCCATGCCATAACTAAAGTCTTTCTAATTTGCTTCTGACGAATTGTCTTTCTTGTATTTCAGGATATCTTCGGCTTGATGGCCTTTTCTGTTCGCTTATTGTGCCAGGTCTCTTAAGCAACGAGGCAGATTACCCATATTACAGTGATGAGCTACACATGCACAGCATTTGCCATGACGAGGACAGTCTTTCGGACATGGACATTCGATGTCCGGATTGTGAGGACAAACAGGTTTATTTACTTCACACATAGTATTCAGTTCTAATCTATTAATAGTATTATTGCTTATCTCTATACGCATAGGATGTTACTCTGGACGAAGGATACGACGAACGAATGATTTGATTGAAGCTGCCGATTCAGGACCCAGGTTGCCGTGTGGCGCTCTGTCGTTGAGTATCAGTTCTGCTTCCACTCCAGCGTCATACAAAGCCTGATACATCTTGATGGCTTGAGCCGATGGCACTCTGATGTCTCGTTGTCCGTTGATGATCAGGATCGGAGGATCATTCGGTGTGACATGATAGAGAGGACTTCCTGCCTTAACCAGTGTATATTGTTCAGGGAATTTCTCCGGATTCGCCGTTACCGTACCAAGGTTACACTCGTCAGTCGTGAGGCCGAAAAGCTGCGAGCGGCTGGAGTTCTTATCCTCCACTAGTTCATACACCTGTTCGTCCGTGCGGCCAAGATCCGGACGAGCATACAGGTCAGAAGCAAGTGTCAGGAAGTCGGTCATACCATAACAGTCGACACACCCGATCACGTTGCTATCCACGTTTGTGTTTCCACCAATACTTCCTTCCATCGCCTCTTCTCCATTAGAGACAGCAGCCAGCAGCGCTAACTGCGAACCGGCTGATTCCCCCATGGTCATGATTCGCTTTGGATCAATGCCAAACTTCTCTGCATTGGCTTTCAGGAATCGTATAGCGGCTTTTACGTCATGAATCTGAGCAGGAAAGATTGCCTCATAAGAGAAGCGATAGGTAGCCGCAGCGATAGTCACACCGCTGTCACGTAGCTCCATGATGGCACGTATCTGCTCCGAGCCATTGCCGTCGAGATTATTGTCACCCGACACCCAAGCACCACCGTGTACGAAAAGGAGTACAGGTTGAGGCTCTTTGCCAGTACCTTTCCAGATATTGATCTTCAGGCTTTTTGTGCCACCATTGACTGTAGGTGCTTCAGCAAATAAAATGTCGCGATATACATCTGTTTGAGCATTTGCCTTCAGGACGCAGGATGCCAGTATTACCACTGACATCAGCATTATTTTCATCCAGTTAGTTTTCATATTTTATTAATGGTAATAGTTCTTTTAATATCCGATCATCCATTTGCTGCCAGGCAGATAGGAGAGGAGCTTGCTGGTAATCACACAACAGGTGTATGACAGGATGGTGATGCATGGGATGGCCAGGTATACCGGAATCAGCGGATTCGCCTGATCTCCATTGACAAACACAGTTGCAATATTAGGAAGAACATGTGCATCAGATACATGCCGAACGAGAGCTTGGCAATCTCCGTAATCCATCGTGGCGCTTCCTTTTGCTCGATGCAGGTGAAAAGCAGGAAGGCTCCGAAGGTAGCCAATGCTACGTTAGGCGTGCAGAACTCCCAGGACCATTCGAGCATAGGAGTATCGATGAGCTTCTGTGGTTCTCCCATGATCCAGAAAGACCAGGCAGTGAACAAGGCCCCGAGCAGGAAACAGATCGTTCCGACTTTCATTCGCTTGCTACGTGTCCAGTTGAGGTCATAGCGGATGTAGTTGGCCAGTACCAGATAGCCGAGGTAGCCGGAGCAGTAGTAGAGCATGCCGAAATATGGATTCCAGAAGCACCATCCCCAGAGCTCGCTATTGACAAAGCGTACCAGCCAAGGAATAAGCGTAGAGGCCAGGAAGAGATAGATAAACAATCGCTTCTCATCGGCTTTGGCCTTCTCGAGCCAAGGCGATACGACAGGGATGATCAGATAGATGGAGATCAGTGGATACATGAACCATAGATGTCCACACATGGAAGTAAAGTTGTATGGCATCAGCTTCAGGTCCTCGATAGATTGCTCCCATGTCATCTGTCCCCACAAAAGAGGCAGGAAGGTATATAGAAGCATGAAGAAAACCATCGGAGGAAGGATGCGGAGGAATCGACGCTTGTAGAACTCCTTCATCGTCATGCCTTCCTTCAACGGTACGAGAAGGAAAGCGCTGACGATCATGAACAATGGAACGCTGATTCGTCCTAAGAAGCCGTCGAAGAATGCCACCCAGAAACGGTTCGTCTCATTGGCAAGCATAGAGACGTTGCCTGCCAGTCCTGAGGCATCTGCGCCATAGAAGTTCTCACTGGAGTGCACCAGCATCACCAGGAAACAGGCTATTACTCGGATGTAATCGACAAATACGATTCTGTTTTTCACTGTTGTCTATGATTTTGCAATTGTTTATCAGAAGTTCTTGCGCTGGAAGGTCCAGGTAGGGAACATCATCTTAGCATAGTCATCATCCATGAAGATCGCAC
The DNA here is from genome assembly GCA_045642245.1 of Bacteroidales bacterium. Classification (GTDB taxonomy): domain Bacteria; phylum Bacteroidota; class Bacteroidia; order Bacteroidales; family UBA3663; genus Liminaster. The sequence goes on along the minus strand of JAZUIL010000164.1, from coordinate 1,340 downwards.
TCTTGTATTGCATACCCTTCAACTGCCAGTCGAGCCAGCGAGTAACCATGAAAGCGTATGCACCACCATACTTCTCGTAGTAGGTGCCGTTGTGTCCATCATGCGAGTTGTACATCACGATAGGTACATCCACCAGGCGCTCGAAGTCCTTGTTTGCATTCTGATGTGCAATGTCGGTAGGGCCACCGATCATATAGAACATAGGAGTATGTACGTTCTTCAGGTTCTCCTTGCTAGCGCCACTCATTTCCATATCACCGATACCGGTATTGAGCATGACACAGGTCTTGATACGTGGATCGTGTGCTACACCGAGTACCTGCGAACCACCACATGACTGACCCATAGCAGCCACCTGATCAAGGTCGATCATATGATAATATTCTGATTTAGGATCAGCATTCTGCTCAGTGATCCAGTCGAGTGCTTCGAGCAACTGCTTCGAATAGGTGCGGAATGGTGCTGGCTCTGGTTTCTTGCTCTTCTTCTTGGCAGCCTTCTCAGCAGCGGCACGAGCAGCTTCCTGTGCTACACGAGCTTCTTCTTTCTGCTCAGCGGTTGGTTCAGGATAGCGCTCACCGGTAGCGAGAACCACGTCCTTACCCTTTGGATAGTTGCCGAAAAGCACCTTCTTCCACTGCTCTACGGTACTCTCTTCGTCATAAGGACCGATGGCGATAGCGATGTAACCATGCGAAGCCACCTCATTGAGCAGCAGTCGCATCTCCACATTGTTGTTGAAGCATGCACCGTTGGCATAGACGATGACAGGGAGCTTACCTTGCTTCTCTACAGTTGCCTTGATATCCTTTGGACGATATACGGTGTGAGTTGGCAATGTCTCATCAGCCACTACGATGGCAGGATAATCGCCCGAACCACCATTCTCTACCACCTGACTCTTGATTGTCTGTGCATTCATACCAGCGCAAAGGCTGAGCATGGCAAGACATCCGAAAAACTTTTTCATAACGTATTGTTTTAGATTGTAAGATAATGAATCAACTAGATAATAAGAAATAATGCAATATCGGCCACAAAGATAACAAAATCTTTGGAATTATCAAACTTTTGCCACATATATTCCCTTTTTTTCTTTTATTTCTCTGCCAGATTTGTAATAAGTAAAGAAAATGATTATATTTGCACCGAGATAATAAAACATCTACGATATCACTAAAGATACAATACCAATAATAAAATAATACAATCATGATTAAAGACATTGCACACATTGCCTTGAATCCATTGGACATGGACAGGACAGTAGAGTATTTCGACAAGGTTTTCGGCTGGAAGAAGGTTTTCGAGCTTCATAAGGAAAATGGCGATCCATGGAT
>JAZUIL010000163.1:0-6626 GCA_045642245.1 Bacteroidales bacterium | reverse complement strand
CACGATCTCGCCTTCGTAAGTAACGGTGGCGCGACCGAGGCGGAAGTCTGGGAGGTTCTTAGCCGACTTGAGGTTCTCGTAGTAGATAGAGTCCTCACGACGTACGAGTGTCTCCTGATCAGGCGATGAGTAGGTGCCGGTGAGAGCGCCTTCCTTGCCATCCTTATCAATCAAAGTAAAGAGTTCGTAAAGCTGGCTGTAGTCCTTAGGATTACCGAAGCGCATGAGCGAGTAGCTATCTACGAGGACGCCGTAGTTGTGGCTCGATACGATGAATGGGATAGACACCTTGGTGTTGTACTGGAAGAGTTCCTCATTCTTGCCCTTGTAGTTCCAGTCGTCGGCCTGATGCTGACCGAGGCCGTAGAAGGCTTCGTCAGCAGGGCTGTCGAACACTACGCGAGTGCTCCAACCGGTATACTTGGTAGGATTAGCCTTCTCGGCTGGACCCTGTTCATTACGAGTCCAGACAATCTGCTCACACTCGTATGGAGTGAAGGTCTTACTGTCGTTGGCCTGCTCGCTGAGGATGAGTTTGCCCTCTGCGTCGGTGAACCATACACGACCGTTGCTCTTCAGGACGTTGGCAATGACCTGTGAGGTCTTGACCTGCACGGTGTCGCCATTCTGGATGAGTTCATAAGGAGTTTTCTCGGTCTGTGGGACGATGATCAACGATGGTTTGTCGGCGAACTTTCCTTCTGCAGTTGCGCTGACACGGATGATCTTCTCTCCCATCACCTCGAGGCGGACGAGCTTAGCGTCACCCGACTGAGTCTTGACGGTGACCTGCTGTCCCTGCTGCTTGACGTCGCTGTCTCCGCATGAGGCGAGGAGAGCGGTGGCAAGGAGTGCGGTTGATAAAAATGAAAACTGTTTCATGTGGTTATAAAGATAATTTTTAAAGAAATATCATGTGCGATTTTTTTGTCATCCTGAGGCTTGCCGAAGGATCTCACGCGTGAGTTTCTTCGCTTCGCTCAGAATGACATGTCAAAAATTGGTCAATTTTTGACATTCTCATTCTTGATGTACTCCATCACCTGCTGAGCAAACGCCTTCATACCCTTCTGGCTTGGATGGCCATCCTGCTTGTCAATGTCATGAAGCTCGATGAGTGGCAAGCCATAGTGGCGGCAGATGACACGCATCGACTCAGCATGCTCTGGCTTAAGGTCGGTATTGAGGATGAAGTAGATCTTGGCCAATGGATAGTTCTGCTTCAAAGTTGAGCAGAGACGAGCCATAGCTGGACGGAAATACCACATATCGTTCTCATCCCAGTTAGCATACTTGTATTTGCCAACAGTCTCACCGGTCCAAGAGTCGTTAGTGATGCAGCAAGAAAGGATGATATCTGGCTCACCGAGGTCACCAGCACGAGTGTTGAATGAACGAGGCTGATAGTTCTCGTTCTGATAACCATAATAACCGACGGTTGAACCGCTGTATGAATTATTCTTCTCAAGCTTCCAACCCATCTGCTGAATTACCTGCCACCACCAGGTCTGCTCGACCTTGGTGACGTCGTTGTTCTTATCGCGATTAGGACTATTCTCGCTCCAGTACCAAGGCTCGTTGGTAGCTGGCTCAAGCCATCCTTCAAACGTAGAATAAGAGTCTCCGAAGATGGTTACTCGCAGGCTGTCCTGCTGTGCTTGTGCAGCCAAGGCAAAGAGTGCCAGGGCGCAGGTCATAAGAAGCTTTTTCATAAGTGTAAAAATAACTTGCATGTTTTTACATGTCATCCTGAGGCCTACCGAAGGATCTCACACGAAACAATGAGAAGATTCTTTTTTTGCTTCAGTACGATATATTAATTATTAAATTTCTACAGAAACATTCTCTTTCGCTTTGACTTCCACCTCAAATTCTCCAGAAGGTGTTCGGAAGACAAGCTTGCCATCACCAGCATAGAGTTTACGGATTTCGAGACGGGTAATCTGTCCGTCGGCCCAAGCCATCGCGAGTTCATAACCTCCACGAAGTCGGATACCTCTGATCTCACCTTGCTTTGACCATATTGCTGGTAAAGCTGGCAGGAGTTCTATTCGGCCTTCGTCTGTCGATTGTACCAGCATCTCTGCAATACCTGCTGTGCCACCAAAATTGCCATCGATCTGGAATGGTGGATGTGCATCGAAGAGATTAGGATAAGTACCACCTCCCCAATATTTGTCCGGACCTTGATAATCTTGTGGAGAAACATACGAAAGCAGCTTGCGCAAGATGTGATACGCACCCTCTGCATTGCGCAGATGAGCCTGCAGATTGACGCGCCATCCTGAGCTCCAGCCTGTCGTCTTATCGCCTTTGATCTCAAGTGTCTTGGCACAAGCCTGCATCAGATCTGGAGTATCAAATTCATTGATATGATGTCCTGGATAGAGACCGAAGAGGTGTGACTGATGACGATGCTGCGGATCGGCATCTTCCCAGTCATGATACCACTCCTGAAGATTGCCATTCCTGCCAACTTTATAAGGTTCTAGCTTGCAGATGATATCCAACAATGTGTCAGCAAACAACTTTTCCCCAGCCATCAACATTGATTCTTCACACACAATGAGTGCAGCCTTACGTGTGTCGATCAGCAGTTCGCGAATCATGGCCACATCAGCAGTTCCACCATAAAGCGTAGTAGAATTCACTCCCTTATCAGTGAGGTAATGATTCTCAGGCGAGGTCGATGGAGACGTCATCAACTGACCATTCTTCTCGATCATCCACTGCTGGAAGAAACGGACAGCACCTTTCATCACAGGGTAATACTCACGCAAGAACTTCTTATCCTGAGTGAACGAATAGTGTTCCCAGACATGAGTAGAAACCCAAGCTCCACCTATCGGCCAACAAGCCCACTCAGGACTCTCTTTCTGATAGCCGACTGGATTGGTCATGTTCCAGATATCACTGTTGTGATTGAGACACCAAGGCGCTTCGCTCAGTGAGAAGTGAGAAGTGAGGAGTGAGGAGTTATTACCTATGCCGTAGTAATTACTTGCTGTTACACTGCCACTCTTTGGCATATTCTTGACCCAAATCAGGAATGAGTTGTGCATCTCAGGAAGCGCCGTAGTCTCTGCTGGCCAATAATTCTCTTCAACATTGATATTGACCGTATAGTTACCACTCCAAGGTGGAGTCAAAGTCTCGTTCCAGAGGCCTTGCAGATTGGCAGGAACACCTTCTGTTCGACTTGAAGAAATAAGCAGATAACGGCCATATTGGAAATAAAGTTCTTCCAAATCTGGATTGAACGTTGCATTTTCATCTGCATAAGCCAACAATTGCTGATCGGTCGGGAGCGCTGCGATACTGTCTGGAGTAGTTCCAAGATCAAAAGAAACTCGACTGAAGAAACGACTAAAATCAGCCTTATGACTCTCAAACAGCTGTGAATAATTCATCAACATAGCTTTATTGAGTCGCTGCGCCACAGCTGCGCGATAATCCCTTCCTTGCTTCACAGGATCATTGTATGGTCCGTTATAGCTGGTCGCATTGGTCAGCAGGATCATCGCTTCCTGACAGCCCTTGATCAATAAAGTAGTATCTGAGTCTGCACTGACACAACCATCAGGAGCTACGATTCTCAATTCGGTACGGAAATGGATTCCGCGGTTTTCATCATAGTGGAACCATTCATTCTTTCCGGCCTCAGGTTTCGTGCTATATGCCGCATAGCCTTCTGACCAAAGCGAGTTATTCTCCACCTCACAATGATGTGGCAGCAAAGAAGAAAGGCCAACTCGATAGTTCAATCCTGCTTCTCCATCATTTGTAAGATGAATGACAAATACACTGTCTGGAGCCGACACGAAATACTCGCGCTTCTGTGTCCCGTTACCATTCGTATAGCAGGTCATTGCCACAGCTTCATTCAGACAAAGCTGTCGCTGATAATCTGTATATTCTTCTGAAGCAGAGAGATCTGTCAAATGTAACTTACCCAGCGCCTGATAGATTTCAGAGTTATGTCCCTGCAACTTCATGTTCGCTTCGTTAGCCGCAGCATAGTCCTCCTGATCCAAAAGCTGACGAACCTTAGCTAAGTGCTTCCATGCATCTGGAGTCCATGGTGTCAGGTCCGGTTCGCCTGTCCAGAGTGTAATGTCATTCAACGAAATATTTTCCTCTGCCACACCACCATATACCAATGCACCTAGCTGGCCATTACCCAAAGGCAACGACTCTTCGAAAAATTCAGCAGGACGATCGTAATGTAACATATAGGTTTGCATCTTCGGCAATTCCTGTTCGGAACAACCTGCTGAAACCACTGCTGCAAATGATAGTACGGTGATATATTTCTTGGCTTTCATGAAGGATTATTCATATAAGAATGCGTTGCAAATATACTCATTTTTCGGCATCTACACAATTTTTAACATTAAAAACAAGCTTTCTCGATTCTTTTTTTTGATAATGCTGTTGAAAAGTATTATCTTTGCGCAAAATACTATCAACTATAATTCGCAAACAATCGCTAATCTTCTCAATATGCGCTCATTGTTATTCGTTTTTCTCGGTGGTGGAATGGGATCTGTATTGCGATATATGATCTCCATGTTAGGCCAGCATCTCAGGCTCAACCCTCTCAGTTGGTGGGGTCAGACGCTCTTTCCATGGCCTACTTTTGTGGCCAACCTCCTAGGCTGTCTGCTCATCGGATTGTTCTATAGTTTGTCCGACAAATTGGGATGGAGTCCGGATACGCGACTGCTCCTGACCACTGGTCTTTGTGGCGGTTTTACTACCTTCAGTACCTTCTCAAACGAAGGTCTGTCGTTACTCCGCTCAGGCAACCATATGATGTTCGCACTCTACTTTGTTTTGACCCTCATCTTCGGCCTTTTGTGTGTCTGGATAGGTAAGGCCATCGGATAAAGTTAGCAACCACACTTTACACCCTCTGCCATTCTTCATGGACGAGGGTGATTTTTTTGTGCAAAATTTGCACATCTCATTTTAAATAAATATATTTGCAGCGAAATGGGTCTTTACGATACCCATCAACATCGTATCAAAATCATAATAATTCAAACATAATCATGGCAAAGAAAGCACTTCTGCTCATCCTCGACGGTTGGGGATGCGGCAATGGTTCGAAGTCTGATGTTATTGCTCAGACTCCAACTCCTTATTGGGATTCTCTTCTCGCTCAGTATCCACACTCACAGCTCCGCACTGACGGCCTTAACGTAGGTCTTCCTGAGGGCCAGATGGGTAACTCTGAGGTAGGTCACATGAACATCGGCGGTGGCCGTATCGTTTATCAGGACCTCGTTAAGATCAACATGGCTTGCGAGAATGGCACTATCGCTCAGAATCCTGAGATCGTAGGTGCTTTCGAGAATGCTAAGAAGGGTGGTGCTATCCACTTCATGGGCTTGACTTCTACCGGTGGCGTACACTCTTCACTCGCACACCTCCTCAAGCTCGTTGACCTCGCTAAGGAATATGGCCTCGAGGGTCGTACCTTCCTCCACTGCTTCATGGACGGTCGTGACACCGATCCACGCTCTGGTAAGGGCTTCATCGAGACCGTTGCAAACCACTGTAAGGAGGTTGGTTGTGGCGAGATCGCTTCTATCACCGGCCGTTTCTATGCTATGGACCGCGATAAGCGTTGGGATCGTATCAAGAAGGCTTACGATCAGCTCACCGCTGGTGTAGGTACTCAGTATGCTTGCCCAGTTCAGGCAATGGAGGATTCTTATGCTGCAGGTGTTACTGACGAGTTCGTTGAGCCAGCAGTTCTCGCTAAGGACGGCAAGGCAGTTGGTACCATCCAGCCTAACGATACCGTTATCTTCTTCAACTATCGTAACGACCGTGCTAAGGAGATCACCGCTGTCCTCACTCAGGAGGATATGCCAGCTGAGGGCATGAAGACACTGCCTCTCTACTACTGCACCATGACTCCTTACGATGCTAAGTTCCAGGGCCTCCACATCCTCTTCCCTAAGGAGAACGTTGAGAATACCCTCGGTGAGGTAGTAAGCAACGCAGGTAAGAGCCAGCCCCGCACCGCAGAGACCGAGAAGTACGCTCACGTTACTTTCTTCTTCAACGGTGGCCGTGAGGCTGAGTACAATGGTGAGGAGCGTATCCTCGTTCCTTCTCCAAAGGTTGCTACCTATGACCTTCAGCCTGAGATGAGCGCTCTCATCGTCAAGGACAAACTCGTTGACGCTATTAAATCTCAGAAGTATGACTTCATCGCCTGTAACTTCGCTAACGGCGATATGGTAGGTCACACTGGCATCTACGAGGCTATCGAGAAGGCTGTTAAGACCATCGACATCTGCTGCCACGACGTATGCGAGGCTGCTAAGGAGACTGACTACGAGGTTATCATCATCGCTGACCACGGCAACTGCGACTTCGCTGTTAACGCTGACGGTACTCCTAACACTGCACACTCTTTGAACCCAGTTCCATGTGTATATGTAACTAAGGAGCAGGGTGCTAAGGTAGCAGACGGTAAGCTCTGCGACGTGGCTCCAACCATCCTCGGCATCATGGGCATCGCTCAGCCTGCTGACATGACTGGCGTTAACCTCATCAGCAAGTAATCAGGTAGAAACATCTACTAAATACAAATATAGGCTTCTTCCGAC
>JAZUIL010000162.1:0-24699 GCA_045642245.1 Bacteroidales bacterium | reverse complement strand
AGACGCTGTGAGTTCTGTGCCATCTCAAGACCAGAAACTGATACACCACCAGCGTTAGAAGCCTTACCTGGGCAATAAAGGATCTTAGCGTCCTGGAATACCTTGATAGCAGCTGGGGTAGTAGGCATGTTAGCACCCTCTGCAACAGCGATACAGCCGTTAGCTACAAGAGCCTTAGCCTGCTCCTCGTTGAGCTCGTTCTGGGTAGCGCAAGGGAGAGCGATGTCTACCTTCTCGCCCCATGGCTTAGCACCCTCTACGTACTTAGCACCAGGATACTCGTTAACATACTCCTTGATACGGCCACGCTGTACCTGCTTGAGATCGAAGATGTAGTCGAGCTTAGCGCGATCAATTCCTTCTGGATCGTAGATATAACCGTCAGAGTCAGACATGGTCATAACGGTACCACCGAGCTGGAGAACCTTCTCTGCAGCGTACTGAGCAACGTTACCAGAACCAGAGATAGCTACCTTCTTGCCAGCGATCTCGAGACCCTTGGTCTTGAGCATAGCGCGGAGGAAGTAAACTGTACCGTAACCAGTAGCCTCAGGACGGATAAGTGAACCACCGAACTCAAGAGCCTTACCAGTAAGAACGCCCTGGAACTGACGGCAGTACTTCTTATAAGCACCGAACATGTAACCTACCTCACGGCCACCTACGCCGATATCACCAGCAGGAACATCGCAGTCAGGACCGATGTGACGATAGAGCTCGAGCATGAAGGCCTGGCAGAAACGCATAACCTCAGCAGAAGACTTGCCACGTGGAGAGAAGTCTGAACCGCCCTTAGCACCACCCATAGCGAGGGTAGTAAGAGAGTTCTTGAATGTCTGCTCGAAAGCAAGGAACTTAAGGATACCAAGATTTACAGACTTGTGGAAACGGATACCTCCCTTGTAAGGGCCGATAGCATTGTTGTGCTGGATGCGGTAACCCATGTTGGTCTGGATGTTACCCTTATCGTCCATCCAAGTTACGCGGAAAGTGTAGATACGATCTGGAATGCAGAGACGCTCAACGAGATTAACCTTATCAAACTCAGGGTGCTTGTTGTACTCCTCTTCGATAGTGCCAAGTACCTCTTCAACTGCCTGATGATACTCAGGCTCATTAGGGAATCTGCGCTTCAGATCCTCAAGAACTTTTTTTGCGTCCATTTTTTCTTGTTGTTTTTTAATGAATATGTAATTTACCTAATAAATAACGTCTATAAGAATATTTGCGATTGCAAAGATAAGCATATAGTTTGAAACCGCCAAATAAAATTGTAAATAAATAATGATTTTGTCAAAAAAAACGTAAAAAGAAAGATATTCTTGCGTTTTTATTGCAATTTGCTATCCTTGAGTGTCGCATTTTTATTACATGTTGCTATATTTTTATATTTATTATTTCGTTTTGTCAACAAAAGTTTGTATATTTGCACCGTAATATCTGAAATTGATATTTCTATTGTCCTCAAAACCTAATTTAATGTTACAGATTTATCCTGCGCTAATCAGTAAAGCGTTAAATATACCAGAAAAACAGGTGAGTGCTACACTCGATCTGTTAGAGAGTGGCTGCACCATTCCTTTCATCAGTCGATATCGCAAGGAAGCAACCGGATCTTTGGATGAAGTACAGATTGCAGCTATTGCAGATCAGTATGAGAAACTCGGAGAACTGCAGAAACGTAAAGTTACTATCTTGTCAACTATCGAAGAACAGGGTAAGCTTACAGACGCGCTTCAGAAGCGTATTGAAGAGTGTTGGGATGCTACATTTTTAGAAGACATTTACCTCCCTTACAAACCAAAGCGACGTACTCGTGCCATGGTGGCTCGAGAAAAGGGGTTAGAGCCATTGGCTTTGTATCTATTGTCTCAGTCTACCGACTTAAATCAGCGTCCGGCAACCCAGCAGGATGTCGATCATGAATTATCTCTATATATAAATAATGAGAAAGGTGTAGCTTCGACCGAAGAGGTACTTAAAGGCGCTCAAGACATCATTGCAGAAATGGTGGCAGACAACGAGCAAGCGCGTAATACAGTTAGAAAGAATTTTTCATTCGATGCCGTTATTACTTCAAAGAAGGTAAAGAGTAAAGCGGACAGCGGAAAGAAAAATGAAGTAGAGGAGGATTCCGATTTTGAGCAGAAGGCCCAGAAATACCGAGATTATTTTGATTGGAAAGAACCTCTGAAACGCTGTGCAAGTCATCGCCTGTTAGCAATGCGCCGAGGAGAAGCAGAAGGAGTTCTTCGATTGTCTATTTCTGGCGATGAGGCTGTATGTATTGACCGATTGAGCCGACAATTTGCTAAGAGTAGCCGTTCGGCAGCATCTGCATTGGTTGTGGATGCCGTTATCGATAGTTTTAAGCGGTTATTAGGACCAAGCATTGAAACAGAGTTCATGCAACAAAGTAAAGTGGCAGCTGATCAGGAGGCTATTCGTATCTTTGTTCGTAATTTGGAACAACTTTTAATGTCTGCTCCGTTAGGACAGAAACGTGTTCTGGCTCTTGATCCTGGTTTCCGTACGGGTTGTAAGCTTGTAATCCTTGATCGGGAAGGCAATCTCTTGCATCATGATGTAATCTATCCTCATCCACCTAAGAGTCAGTTCCTCGACGCAATGGATAAGGTAGAATCTTTGATAAAGAAATATCAGATTGAGGCCATCAGTATCGGTAATGGAACCGCCTCTCGTGAAACTGAGGAATTTGTAAAGGGTTTGGATCTTGGAGGTGTGCAGGTCTTTGTCGTGAGTGAAGATGGAGCTTCAATATATTCGGCCAGCAAAGTCGCACGAGAAGAGTTTCCGGATGAAGATGTAACTGTGCGAGGCGCTGTCAGTATCGGACGTCGATTGATGGATCCGTTGGCTGAGCTGGTAAAGATCGATCCTAATTCGATTGGAGTCGGACAGTATCAAAAGGATGTTGATCAAAAGGAATTGAAGAAGAGTCTTGATCAGACCGTGGAGAATTGTGTGAATAAGGTCGGAGTGAATCTTAACACAGCATCAAAACACCTGCTGACTTATATCTCTGGTCTTGGTCCGTTATTGGCACAGAATATTGTAGATTATCGCGCAGAGCATGGGGCATTCAGTAACCGAAAACAACTAATGAATGTGCCAAGAATGGGAGCAAAAGCATTCGAACAATGTGCAGGTTTCTTGCGTATCTGTGATGGTGATAATCCGCTTGACAATTCGGCAGTACATCCAGAGTCGTATGCTATTGTAGAACGGATGGCGAAAGATTTGCATTGTAAGGTTTCTGACCTGATGGGTCCGGATGGCCAAGCGATGCGAGATCAGATCGATCTACAGCGATATGTCTCTTCAGATGGCAATGGTTTAGGCTTGCCGACTCTTCAGGATATACTAAAGGAACTGGAGAAACCGGGTCGAGATCCTCGTCAGCCACTTGAAGAATTCAGTTTCAGCAACGAGGTAAAAGTGCTAGAAGATGTTCATGAAGGAATGGTCTTGCCAGGAATCGTAACAAATATTACGAACTTTGGTTGTTTTGTCGATGTCGGAGTACATACACAGGGATTAGTCCATGTTTCTGAGATGGCAAATAAGTTTGTAAAAGATCCGAATACTATTGTTTCACTTCATCAACATGTTCAAGTTAGAGTAAAAGAAGTAGATTTGAAGCGCGGAAGACTGTCTCTTTCGATGAAAAATCTATAAAAAGTTGTCATTTTTGACTAATATTTTGCAAAAACGCTCATTTGAATTAAAATTTTTCGTTAATGAAATAAAATTTATAGTATATAACATTAGAATACCTTATCTTTGCAACGTCAAAAAGGAAAAGCGGCAACGCAATTCTTTTTGAAACTTAATTGGATTTCATAGCAAGGTTTAGTTATACATTCGATGTTTTATTAATGGTATTAGTTTTATTCTAAGGTATAGATAGTGTTATAAAAAGAGTTGGCCGTGATGGTCAACTCTTTTTTTTGTTTTATAATAAATAATCTAATTATCGATTCTTATGGAACTGGATCGTACCCAGAGCCGCCCCATGGATGACAACGACAAATCCGTTTCAATCCTAACCAGCATCCTTTGATTGCTCCATATTTCTGTATTGCTTCATAGGTGTACTGAGAACATGTCGGAGTAAAACGGCATGCAGGAGGGGTCAGAGGAGAAATATGATGCTGATAAAAACGTATAAGATAAAGAAGGATGCTTCTCATAGGAATTGCATTTAGTTTGAGCTTTTCTCGATTGCCTTAATTAGTCTTGAGATTGCTTTGCCAATGACATGATAAGTATCTTCGTACGAGATAAAATGATTATCAACGTATATAAATGCTACCTCAATGGCTTTGTTGTGTTTTTTTAATGCATCCCATAGTGGAAGTTTCTGCTTGCGGTAAGACTCTCGTGTCAATCTTTTGACATGATTACGATCTACGGCATGTTTGAATCTTTTTTTAGGAGCTACTGTCATGACTGCACAACGCGACTGACGTTCTTCAGAAGGTCTGTTCTCGTCTTTTTCGTCTTTCAGCAGATACATTACACGATACGGAAAGGCTGTAAACGACGATCCATTAGCAAATAGCTCGCTAATGGATTCTCGTAGATATAGTCGTTCTGTCTTTGGTAATGTAAATTGTTTCACGATCAGTGAAAGTATTTATAAGATTATCCTCTTTGCTCCTGAAGATATTTCTGCATCAGGCTTGACATCGAAGAACATTCTGGAGTTGGACCAGCAGCATCAATTCGTAAACCGTGGTCTTCTGCCGCTTTACGAGTACTAGGACCGAAGAGACAGATTGCTTGTTTGTCCTGCTGGTATTCTGGATTGTTCTCAAAAAGAGAATGGATACCTGCAGGGGTAAAGAAAACCAGCATATCGTATGAAGAAATCTCTTCTGGTGTGAACTCGGTGCTGACAGTACGGAACATGACAGCAGTAGTCACCTGAACTTTTGCCTTAGTGAAGCATGACAAATCCTCTTTGTGTACGTCTGCCACAGGCATTAAGAATTTCTCAGTATTATGCTTCTTCATTACCAGTGCAAGGTCTTCAATCTTTGCGATCTTGCTGAAATGAACCTTACGCTTACGATATACTATATAATTCTGTAGATAAAGAGCGATGGTTTCAGATAAGCAGAAATACTGCATTTCCTCGTTTGGTTTAGCACGAAGTTCTTCTGCTAATTTGAAGAAGTGATCTACTGCGGTTCGTGAAGTGAATACGATGGCGGTAAAAGCTGGAATCGAAATCTTCTGGGTGCGGAACTCTTTTGCAGAAAGAGATTCGACACGGATAAATGGTTTGAAGGTCAATTCCACTCCATACTTTTTCTGTATGTCAAAGTAAGGAGACTTCTCGGAAGAAGGGTATGGTTGTGAAACCAATATTTTTTTAATATCCATGTTCTAAATACGCTCGTCAAGTAGTGAATTTGAACCAAAGAACCCATAAGGGTGCAATTTCGAGCGTGCAAAGATACACAATTAATATCAAAAAAGAACCAAAATCTGTCAAAAAAATTTTAATTCCGTTGAAAATGAACAAAATTTGAGATAAAATGAAGAGCCCAGCAAGCAAAATGAGAGTTGTTTCATTCGTAAAAGCACCTGCCATATTGCCAATGAAGATCAGTGTAGCTAATGGAGATAACAAGATGATCATGGCCTGATAGGTACGGTTCATAATAATCTGCTTGTATTTCGCTCTGAACAGATAACAGAACCAGTTATAGCAGAATCTTTGCAAGAGATAAAATACAACTGGGGCGATAAGGCAGTATAGTAATTTAAGCCAGGTTTCAGGTTCTGGATTTGACAAATGCACGGCAGGCTCATCATCATATACACAGAAAAGGCTAAGGCTGGTGAACAGAAATAGCTGAATGAGCAACATCGGCTTCAACCAAGGATATACAACGGCAGAAGCCTCAAAGGTTCGGGCGTTGCGAGTATCTCCAAGCCATGCCAGCTGGTGGCGTATCATTCCTTTCGGATGGCATGCCAGGAGGTCGACGACAGCGAAAAGAATAATCAGAATCACAATGACTGAATTATTCTGCAGCTGAGGTGCAGCCCATGGCAGGCCGTTGATTGGTTGAACGGCCAGAAATGGAGTGTGAATATATGATGTTGTTCCTAATATCATTCTTTCAATAATTGCAGGGTTGCCTGTATAGGATAGTGATCAGAATAAAGAATATCCTTGCGAACAGTAGCATCGAGCGCCTTAAAATGACTGGAATGGAAGATATGGTCAATACGGAACCAGAAATGGTGTTCGCGAAAAGTCGTGCCAGGACCACGTCCAACTTCCTGCCATGTATCTTTTAATCCTTGGCTTAGAGAATGGTAACAATAGCTGATCGGAGTGTCATTCATATCTCCACAGATTAAAAGCGGCATCTCTGAAGGATGGTTTTCTTGCAAGAACCGGCTGATCAGGCTTGCTTCATCAGCTCGGCTTCTAAATGCATTTGCCAAAGATCGCATCATGCCGGTACGGATTCGTTCAAGGCTGTCTTTCTCGAAATGATCAATCATTTCATCATACAACACACGATCTTTGGGCTGGATGCTATTGGTATGAAGGTGTATATTGAGAAGCCCGACACGTTGACCATACGCTTCAAGCTGGTAATACATCGCAGAGAAATATCCTTTTTCACGTTTATCGACACGTGTTGCTTTGCGGATCGGGAATTTTGAATAAAGAGCAATACCCATAGCCTTCTTACCCGTGTTTGGCGTAAAGTCATAGTGCGGGTAAAGATCTGAAAAATGGCTGCGAAGCTCCTGCTCTGTATGGCCATCCTTCGATAATGTGAAAGCGTATTCCTGCAAACAAACGATATCAGCGCCAGATTCTCTGATAACATCAATAATTGGGATTTTTTCTTTTATTTTAGACAGATGTGTTTGTCCCATAGAACATGTGTTATATGAGAGTAGGCGGATGCTATCTGCGGGGATTACAGATGTGTGCCCGTCGACGGTTATTTCATTTGTCTCTGGTTCTGGAAGGCCGAAAATCTGCAATGGACAGATGCGGGAGATCGGTTCGTGAATAATCAGCAATGTGATGAAAAGAAAAACTGCACATCTCCAGCGACGTAATAAAAGCAGAATCAAAAGCCAGCAGATGGCAATGGTCACTGTTACTCCAAACGCAATTCCTAAGAAAGAAGGATAGACCCAAATTGAAGGACTAAGTTTATCGCTGAACGCCGAAATCAAAAGAATAAGACACAAAGCCAGCGTCAGTGTCATCATAACAGACCAATAAGTCCATTTTGTGATACTGAGCGCTATGTTTGCAATTTTAGCTTTCGCTTTTGCTTTCTTGCTCTTATTTCCTTGTTTTGAGGTACTCATTCAAAAGAAAAGAGATCAGGATTTGTTATTCCTTTTTGATGCGTCAAATAACATTTGTTTTTCTTCCGCCGTCAGTCCGTCATATCCGTGTTTGCTGATCTTGTCCAGTATTTCATCAATACGGACTTCACGCTGCCGTTTGTCCGTATTATATTGCATATCACGCTGTTTCTCTGCACTAATCGGATCACGTCTGCCTCCTGGAGTTGCCGTCATCTTTGGCTTGCGCAGGTCTTCAATCCATTCGCAGATAGTATGAAATCCTTCAGAAATCCATGCGGTAATATCTGTTCCTTGACTATAGAAATATCCATATATGAAACCAAACACTGTACCGCCCACATGACAAACGAGTCCGCCAGTATTTCCTGCCGGAGTTGCAAATATGGTGAGAAAAAGTACGGTCAGTGCAACCCATTTCATTCGGGTTGTGATTGTACGGATAAAAAGATTCAGTCCGACGTACTGATCCGGTTGCATAACGATTGCAGCTAGCATCGCACAAACAGAACCTGATGCTCCGACGATCCAAGTATAGTGGCGATCAATGCTGAAATATGGGAAGATATTATAGACGAATAGGAAGAATAATCCGGCGAAAATACCACTTGTCAGATAGAGGGAGAGGAATTGCTTGCTCGTATGGAATCGAAGAAAGATAGGGGCCAACCACCACAGCCATAGCATATTGAATACAATGTGCAGCACGTTCTGTCCGATGTCTGCATGACAGAACATATAGGTGAAAATCGTCCAAGGTCGCATTACCAGATCGTTGAGATTCGCAGGTAGCGCTAAAACCTCCTGCCAATTGTATCCGCTGAAGCAGAACAAAAGACAGATCAGTCGCCAAAGCTGAGTAAGGATATACACAGCGATGGTGACATAGATGATTTTACCTTGAATAGGCAATGATTTATATTTGATCATATAATTTTCTGATGCTATTTCTTTTGGGTGCAATTAGAAATCCATTCTCTTATCTTTACGCCACATCATGATAAGAATGAATCCGAAAAGCATACCGCCAAGATGTGCAAAATGAGCTACGTTGTCACCTGTCGTACCGGCTACTCCGGCTGCCAGTTCGAAAACGCCATACCCGATGACCAACCATTTCGCTTTGAGTGGCATAGGAGGGAAAAGCAGGAAAATACGAGCGTTAGGGAACATCATTCCAAATGCTAGCAGAATACCGAAGACCGAGCCAGAAGCACCGACGGTTATCAGCTGATTGAGAAGGCGGGACCCTTCCTGCACCAGTTGTCCGTAAGTAAACCCTGCATCCTGCATCTGAATCTGAGTGATCCATGTGCTGACGATACCAAAACGCCATGCCAGCTGCTGAACAACTGCGGCACCGACACCACAAACCAGATAATAGATCAGGAAACGCTGAGGACCCCATACCATTTCAAGTAGTCGGCCGAACATATAAAGAGAGAACATGTTGCAGAAGAGGTGATAGAAATCTGCATGCATGAACATGTATGTTACCGACTGCAGAATGTTATATCTGTCTGCATCGAAATAGTGTAGTCCCAGATAGGCCGACAGATCTATTCCCTTACGTTCCATCACAGCATCAGCCAAAAGCAACAGAACGTTGATGATGATGAGGTTGGTTGTGACAGGCGTAGAAGGCTGTCCACTATAGTTATTATTGTTGAAAAATGCCATATTAATAATGTACAAAGAGTAAAAAAACTCAAAATTTGGCGCAAAAATAGGATTTATTTCGGAATAATGAGCATGTTTCCTGCTCTTTTTGTGCTTTTTATCTCTTTTTTATTGCATTTTGCACCAAAAAGTATTATATTTGCACCGAATTTGGGGAGTTGCGTCTCTTCAAATTGGGAAAAATGAACTAATAAAACTGTCAATGAAAAGATTTTTCGGTGCAAAGTTTACGACCACAGTCAGTATTACCCTTGTTCTTTTTGTCATGGGGCTTATGACTATGGGCGGACTTGTTGCTTCTCATATGGCACAGGCTTTGCGCGAGCAGTTTACCATTACCATGACTATTAGCGATGGTGCAAAAGAGGGTTATGGTGTCCGTATGGTAAAAGATTTGAAAAAAGCCAAATATACGGCTGATGCAGTATATGTCAGTCCGGATAGTGCACTTAAGGTATTGCAGACAGAACTAGGAGAGAATCCTGCTGAATTCCTTGGATATAATCCCCTTCCTGCAACGGTAGAGTTGAAGCTGAAATTCGAGTACGCAGAGACTGATAGCATAAATGTTATTGTGAAGCAGCTGAAGCAGGTACATAAGCGTAATGTTTCGGAGATTGAATACAATAGTACCTTGCTGGATTCGGTCAATGCCAATCTCCGTCGTTATGCCATTGCCTTAGCAGTTCTGGCCGCCGCGTTGCTTCTCATCAGTATTGTGCTGATTGGGTTTACGGTGCGTCTGGCGTTACATGCTGATCGTTTTCTGATTAACACCATGCGCCTTGTCGGTGCCACCTCTTGGTTTATTCGTCGTCCATTCATTCGGACACATGTACTCTGCGGCCTTATTGCTTCGTTTGTGGCGTTGATCGCTTTAGGATGTCTGATTTATGGCGGCCTAACCCGGGGATTTGCCGGTGTTATCTCTGATTGTCTGTTGCATCCATTGCCATTGTGTATTCTTGTTGGTACTGTGGTTGCATTGGGAATTTTGATTCCTGCTGTTGCTGCATGGTATTCTGCAGGTCATTATCTGAGAAGGTCTGTCGACGAACTTTATTTGATGTAATTTTTTATTTGCTTAATATGCGTCTTTGTTTAGGAAAAATCAATTTTATCATCATGGGTATTGCCGCCTTGATGATTCTCGTCGGATTCATCATGACTGCTGGTCCTGCCAGCACTCCTGAGCATTTTAATCCGGATGTTTTCAGTGATACTCGTGTGATTTATGGTCCAAATATCTGTTTCTTCGGATATCTTCTGATGATTGCAGGTATTTGTGTTAAAGGAAAGAAAGAAAAGAATTCATAATTACGATGGATTGGTTACAAGCATTGATCCTTGGCTTGGTTCAGGGATTGACCGAATACCTCCCTGTTTCTTCTAGCGGACACCTTGAGATAGGTAAAGCTCTTCTTGGTGATGGCGCTGAGGCTGGAGGTCTTACTTTCGATATCGTAGTGCATGTGGCTACGGTACTGGCAACTCTTGTGATTCTCTGGAAAGAGGTGGTTTGGATTTTCAAAGGCCTGTTCCGTCCTTTGGGCCCTGGTAATACATTGAATGCTGAGCAGAAATATACACTCAACATTCTGGTGTCTATGATTCCTGTCGGTGTAGTAGGTCTCTGTTTTAAAGATAGCATCGAAGCTCTTTATGCTGATAATATCCTGCCTGTTGTAGGTGTTTGTCTCCTTGTGACAGCGGCTTTGTTGGCTTTGACACATTTCTACAAGCCACAGCCACGTGAGCAGATCTCTCCGGTTCATGCTTTTGTGATTGGTATTGCACAAGCGTTGGCTGTCCTTCCTGGTCTTTCACGCTCTGGTTCCACCATTGCTACCGGTTTGTTGCTTGGAAACAGTCGTCAGTCGTTGGCTCAGTTCTCTTTCCTGATGGTGATTCCACCTATTTTGGGTGAGGCGTTACTCGACTTCAAGCATATCGTGGCTCCATCGGCAGAGTATCTGGCAGAACATAGTATCGAAGAGCCTATTGGAACTTTGCCATTGATTGTAGGATTTGTTGCAGCATTCATTAGTGGCTGTGTTGCATGTAAATGGATGATTGCATTGGTCAAGAAGTGCAAATTAATCTATTTTGCTATCTATTGCGCTTTGGCTGGTTTGTTTACGCTGTTCTTCCTTTAAGAACCTATCTGTAATTTTGTAATCCGTAATTGTTTTTGAAAACATACGATTTCATAGAAGGCGAAGTAATAGCCTTCGATAAACCGCTCACCTGGACTTCTTTCAATCTTGTGAAGGTCGTTCGTAACAACCTGAGTCGCCGTCTGGGTATCAAGAAACTCAAAGTCGGTCATGCCGGCACTCTCGACCCTCTGGCAAGTGGTGTGATGATCATTTGCACAGGTAAAGCGACGAAGCAGATTGATCAGTTACAAGCCGGAACGAAAGAATACATCGCCACGTTGAGGCTTGGATGTACCACTCCATCTTTTGATGCAGAACATCCTGTAGATGCAACTTTCCCGACTAGCCATATCACAAAAGTGGCGGTGATGGCTGCCCTGGAAAAGTTCAAGGGAAGTATCTGGCAGGTTCCACCGGTCTATTCCGCCTGCAAAGTAGACGGTCGTCGAGCTTTTGATTATGTTCGACAAGGTGAAGAAGTAGAACTCAAGGCCAAGGAACTGGTGATTGATGAGATTGAAGTCCTCGATCTTCATCTTCCCGAACAAGGAATCATCTCTCCTAATGCAGAGTCCGTTCTATCATCTGTCAGAAATGGAATTGATATCAAGGAGTTTGGTCGCAAGAAACAGCGAATCGAAGATCTAGGTATCGTTCCAAGAGGAATGGACGAGTTGCCAGACGTTCAGAAAGCAGATTCGTCATCGGATTCATCTTCAGAATCGGAAATAGTAGAGAGTCAGGACCTCCGTCCGGAGAATGTTCCTTATCTTACTATCCGAGTCGTTTGTAGCAAAGGTACTTATATCCGCGCTTTGGCTCGAGATATCGGCCAGGCTCTACAAAGTGGTGCTTATCTAATCGGATTGCGCAGAACCCGTGTCGGTGCGTTCCATGTAGATGATTGCCTGCAAGTAGAGAACGTAGAGAAATGGGCGCAGGAAGTGCCAGTGGTTGTTCAACAGTGATTTTTTTATAATTCAAAATAATTTATCGTGAAGCTTTCTCAGTTTAAGTTCAAACTCCCAGAAGATCGCATTGCTCTTGTTCCAAGCGAACATCGCGATGAGTGTCGACTGATGGTACTCCATAAAAAGAGTCATACCATAGAGCATAAGACTTTCCGTGATTTCATCAACTATTTTGATGATAAGGATCTTGTTTTGTTTAATGATACCAAGATTTTCCCAGCTCGTCTTTATGGCAATAAGGAAAAGACCGGTGCGCGAATTGAGGTTTTCCTTTTGCGCGAATTGAATCCAGATATTCGTTTCTGGGATGTTCTGGTCGATCCTGCTCGTAAGATCCGTATCGGTAACAAACTCTATTTCGGAGAGGATGAAAGTCTGGTAGCTGAGGTAATAGATAATACTACCTCACGTGGTCGTACCCTCCGTTTCCTGTTTGACGGTACACATGACGAATTCATTGAGACGCTTTACGGCTATGGCGAGACCCCAATCCCACCAGCACTTAAGCAGCGTCGCGATGTTATCGACGTTCCAGTCGATGAGGACCATCCATTCACTGATCGTGAGCGTTATCAGACCATCTTCGCAAAGAACGAAGGCGGTGTCGTTGCTCCTCAGGCTGCATTACACTTCAGCCGTGAGCTGATGAAGCGTATGGAGATCAAGGGTGTTGACTTTGATTTTATCACCGTGCATAGTAACCAGGGCAATTTCCGTGAGATCGACGTCGAGGATCTTACAAAGCATAAGATGGATTCAGAGCAGATTATTATCAGTGAGGCGTTGGCTGAGCGTGTCAATAAGACGAAAGATGCAGGTCATCATGTCTGTGCTGTCGACACTTCGGTCATGCGAGCTATTGAGTCTTGTGTCAGCACAACAGGCCATCTTAAGCCATACGACGGATGGACTAACAAGTTTATTTTCCCTCCTTATGACTTCTCTATTGCTGACTGCATGGTGGCAAATTTCTATATGCCATATTCTACTCTCCTGATGCTTACTGCATCATTCGGTGGATATGATTTCACCATGGAGGCATATAAATTGGCAATCAAGGAAGGTTATATGTTTGGCACCTATGGTGATGCTATGCTGATCATGCCAGACTAAATTATACGGCTGTGCAGCATCTGGTATATATTGCATTAGGTTCCAATCTTGGAGATGGACCAGCTCTGCTTGATGAGGCGATCGATCACATCCGCCAGCAAATAGGAGACGTGATTTGTGTCTCTTCTTATATGCAAAGCGAGCCTTGGGGATTTGAGAGCCTGCATCGATTTACCAATGCTGTCTGTGCTGTACGGACAGACTTAGATCCTCTGCCATTGCTCGATGTGACACAGCAGATAGAGCGACAGATGGGACGTACACATAAGCATCGGCCAGGGGAGGCATACACCGATCGGATTATCGATCTGGATATTCTCTTGTATGACGATCTGAATTATCAGGACGAACGACTGACCATTCCTCATCCGCTTATGTCAGAACGAGACTTTGTGATGATTCCATTGCAGGAATGTCTGGCACAAATAAAGTAAAAAAGTATTATCTTTACATAACTCCAATGAAAACTAGTTTTCTGAAAATGGTGTTGGCCGTAATTGTCGGCTCAATCATTGTTTGCATTATCAGCACCATGTTTACCACCTGTGTATTTATGGGTATGGTTGCTGCTGCTTCTACCGAAGAGGCTGGTGTTACTACTAAGCCAGGTGATGTGATGATTCTTAAGATCAATGAAGAGGTGACAGAGGTTCCTTCCTCTTTGCCATTCCTTCTTGATGCGATGGGAAATCTCAGCATGACCAACGGTCTTGGTCTTCGTGGCTATCTTTCTGCCATTGAGTGTGCTAAGAAAGATCCTAATATCACAGGAATCTATCTCAATACAGATAATATGAGTGCAGCGCCTGCTACTTATGAAGCATTGCGCAACGCTCTTGCAGATTTCCGTAAGGCTGGCAAATGGATCATTGCCTATAATGACAGTTATACTACAGGTCAGTACTATGTAGCATCAGTTGCAGATTCTGTCTACGTTAACACGATTGGCGGTATGGCTTTTGATGGTATGAGTTCTTTGCTTACCTATCCAAAGGGATTGCTTGACAAACTGGGTGTTGAGATGCAGATTTTCCGCGTCGGCAGTTTCAAGAGCGCTGTAGAACCTTATATGATTGACCATATCAGCGAGGCTAATTATCTGCAGACACAGACTTATCTGAGCAATATCTGGAACGTCATGACTAGCGAGATCTCTGCATCGCGTAATATCCCTGTAGCGACTCTCGACTCATTGGCAAACGAGGCTGTAAGTTATATGCAACCTGATGAGATTGCAGCTACCGGACTTGTAGATGCCATGCTTTACAAGACAGATGTCGAGAAGATCATTCTTGATAAGATCGGTCAGAATAAGATTGAGGGTCATGCAGTAACTGCAAAGCAGCTTATGGCAAATGCCGACAAGCTCAATCCTGTTATAGCTTCAGATAAGATTGCTGTCCTTTATGCCAGTGGTGAGATTGCTACGGAGGCTGATGGTGCTGATGACAACATTTATTATAATAGTTTTGTCAAGAATATCAATGCCATTGCTGCCGATGATCATATCAAGGCTTTGGTACTTCGTGTCAACAGTCCTGGTGGTAGCGCCTTTGCCAGTGAGCAGATATGGAAGGCCCTCGAGGATCTGAAGGCTAAGAAGCCTCTTGTTGTCAGCATGGGTGACTATGCTGCATCAGGCGGATATTATATTAGTTGTATGGCTAATTATATTGTCGCTGAGCCAAATACCCTCACGGGTTCTATTGGTGTCTTTGGCATGATCCCGAATATGAAAGGTCTGGTTTCAGACAAGCTCGGTGTCAATTTTGAAGAAGTTAAGACACATCAATTCGGCACTCTCCATACCATGCGTGCTGCTACCGACGCAGAGAAAGCAAAAGTTCAGCGTGGCGTAGAGTTTACCTACGATCTTTTTACCAAGCGTTGTGCTGAAGGTCGCGGTATCGCACAGGACAGCATCAAGGCTATTGGTGGTGGTCGTGTCTGGACAGGCAGCGATGCTATCAAGATAGGCTTGGTCGATGAACTTGGTGGCTTAGATGTAGCTGTTGCTAAGGCTGCAGACTTGGCTGGTCTTGCTCCAGGAAGCTATGGTCGCACAGTATATCCTTTCGAGAAGTCAAAGATGGAGACGTTAATGGAACTCTTGAACGAGAAGGCTGAAGATATTTCTATCCGCATGGCAGATGTGATTCTCGGATCAACGCCTGCCGATCGTGAGGCTCTCAAGTTCATTAAGGGTATTCAGGACGCAGATCGCATTCAGGCGCGTTCTTTTGATGCAGTAACTTTCTGATAGTTAGGAGTGAGGAGTTAGGAGTGAGGAGTATTCTTCCCTTGCTCCAGATTTCCTCGCAGAAAACGACTCCTAACTCCTAACTTCTAATTCCTCACTGAAAATGTATCTTCCTACCGTCAAAAACTTGAATATACTCCTGCCTTTTTCTTGGCTCTATGGGTTAGGAGTATGGTTCCGCAACCGTATGTTTGATATGGGGCGTAAGCCTTCGGTCTCTTTTGAGGACGAAGTAGCAGTTATCTGTATTGGTAATCTGGCTGTAGGAGGTACAGGAAAGACTCCTCACACAGAATATCTGGTATCGTTGCTCCAGAGCCAGGGCATCGGGCCTATTGCTGTATTGAGTCGCGGATATAAGCGACAGACCAAGGGTTTCGTGTTAGCAAAACCTGGTGTTACTGCAGCGGAATTAGGCGATGAGTCGTTCCAGCTTTTTAGGAAGTATCCGAATATCATTGTGGCGGTCGATGCAGATCGTCCTCATGGAATCCGCGAATTGCTGAAATTGCCACAGGTGCCTAAGGTGATCCTGCTCGATGACGCGATGCAGCATCGTTATGTAAAGCCAGGCCTTACCATCTGCCTTACTAGCTACAACCGTATTTTATATAAGGATAAGCTCCTGCCTGCTGGTCGTCTTCGCGAGCCTGCAGCCAATGTCTCTCGTGCAGATATGGTAATTGTCACCAAGTGTCCACAGGCTTTACGTAGTGAACAGGAGACAGAGATTCAGGCCAATCTTCCAACTCATATCAATCAGCCTATTTTCTACAGTGCTTATCGATATGGCCAGTTGGTCAACCTTGCTTCAGGAGAGGCTTGTGACATTGATCACACTACTGAGGTGCTGGTAGTGGCAGGTATTGCCGATCCGAAGGTGATGGAGAATTATGTGCATGCACATTATCGTCTGCTTGACATTATGACCTTTGGCGATCATCATCACTTCTCGCATAAGGATGTCCAGAAGATTGAGGAACGCCTGAATAATGTCAATGGAGCCGGCTTTATTACCAGCATGAGCGATCAGAAGGCCGTGATTATCACCACAGAGAAAGATGCTGTCCGCCTGATCAATCATCCTGCAGTCACAGATGCATTGCGCAAGCGTATCTATTATCTGCCTACCGAGGTTTATTTCCTTGAGTCGCAGCAACAGGAGAAGTTCAATGAGATAGTTCTTGACTACGTTCGACGCGAGCGTAAGGTAGAATAATAATTCCTTAATCTTTTAAATACCCAGATACAATGAAACAGAAAATTAACGAAACCGCTCAGTATATCCTGAGTAAGACTACACTTCGTCCAAAGACAGCCATCATCCTTGGCACAGGCCTTGGTCAGTTGGCAACACAGATAGAGGATGCAGAGAGCATCCCATATAGTGAGATTCCTAATATGCCTGTCAGCACCGTAGAAGGTCACAGTGGCAAGCTTATCTTTGGTAAGCTCGGTGGCAAGGAAATTATGGCCATGCAGGGACGTTTCCACTTCTATGAAGGATATAACATGAAGGAGGTTACATTCCCTGTCCGTGTCATGAAGGCATGTGGCATCGAAACCCTCTTTGTAAGCAATGCAGCAGGTGGTATGAACAGCTCATTCCGCATCGGTGATCTGATGATTATCGACGATCATATCAACCTCTTCCCAGAGCATCCTCTCCGTGGTAAGAATGATCCAGAGCTTGGTGTTCGCTTCCCAGATATGCATGAGGCTTATGACCAGCAACTCATTGCTTTGGCAGAGAAGATTGCTGTCGAGAAGAATATCCATCTCCAGAAGGGTGTCTATGTTGGCACACAGGGTCCTACTTTCGAGACTCGTGCAGAGTATCGTTACTTCCGCACCATCGGCGGTGATGCAGTAGGTATGAGCACCGTTCCTGAGGTAATCGTTGCTCGTCATGCTGGCATTAAGGTCTTTGGTATCAGCGTAATTACCGATCTCGGCGGCTTCGGCGTACCAGTAGCTGCTACTCACGAGGAAGTGCAGGAGGCAGCTAATGCGGCTCAGCCACTCATGACCACCATCATGAGCGAGATGATCAAGAGGTCTTAATTGACGGTAGTAAAAGGGGAGTAAATGCTTCGCTTGGAGTAAAAAAGTAGTAAAAGGGACAATACCTTAGTTTGTGCGTATCATCCCTTGACCCCAAGATACATTCGTCCCTTTTACTCCTCTTTTACTACCCTTTTACTCCCTTTTTACTACCCTTCAAAAAACAATGGAAATAAGCGAATATGGCGAGTTCGGCCTGATCAGTCATCTGACAGAGAACTTTCCACTCAAACAAGCTTCTTCAATTTACGGCGTAGGCGATGACTGCGCCGTAATTAGTAATAATGAGGCCGATGGTCAGACCGTTGTCACCACCGACCTTCTGCTCGAAGGTATTCACTTCGACTTGACCTATTGCCCATTGCGTCACCTTGGCTATAAAGCAGTTGTAGTCAATCTCAGTGATGTCTATGCGATGATGGGAACCCCTCGCCAGATCACAGTAAGCCTGGGTATTAGCAAGCGATTCAAGGTCGAGGATCTTGAGGAGTTATATGCTGGTATGCGCATGGCTTGTGATATCTATGGTGTCGATCTCATTGGTGGAGATACTTCTGCATCGATGACCGGCTTGACTATCAGCATCACCGCCATCGGCGTGGCCGAGAAGCCTGTCTATCGTAATGGTGCCCGTCCTAATGATCTTATCTGCGTAAGTGGTGATCTTGGTGCTGCATACATGGGTTTGCAGTTGCTTGAACGTGAAAAAGCCATGTTCTGGAACGAGTATAACCAGTGGAAGCGTGAGACCAACAACGGTGCTGACGGCAGTCAGGCACCACAATTCAAGCCTAAGTTCGAAGGTCGTGAATATCTCCTCGAGCGTCAGCTAAAGCCTGAAGCTCGCAAGGACATCGTCAAGGCTTTGCGAGAAACAGGAATCACACCTACCGCAATGATGGATGTAAGTGATGGCTTGTCGAGCGAGCTGCTTCATATCTGTAAGCAGAGTAAGGTCGGCTGTCGCGTCTATGAGGAGCGTATTCCTATTGATTACCAGACCGCTGTACAGGCAGAAGAGTTCAATCTCAACGTGACCACGGCAGCCATGAATGGCGGTGAGGATTACGAATTGCTCTTCACCGTACCATTGACCCAGAACGAGTTGATCCAGCAGGTTCCAGGCATCCGTCTCATCGGTCATGTTACTGACGAGAAGCTTGGTGCAGCGATGATTACTCGTGATGGACAGTCAGAGGTAACACTTAAGGCGCAGGGTTGGAACGCGTTTAAAAGTGAGGAGTGAGGAGTGAGAAGTATTGTTTCCCTCACGCCAAACGCTATCGCACAGCAGCAAAATACTCCTCACTCCTAACTCCTCACTCCTAACTAATAATAACTCCTCACTATTATGACTATTGCAGCATTATTAAGCGGTGGCGTAGATAGCAGCGTGGCTGTGCATCTCCTCTGCGAACAGGGTTATAAGCCAGACCTCTTTTATATCAAGATCGGTATGAACGAGGACGGTTACTCATGTCCGCAGGAAGAGGATCTAGAGATCGTGCAGGCCATGGCACGTCGTTATGGACTGAAATACGAAGTCGTTGATCTCCAAAAAGATTATTGGGACAATGTCGTGGCTTATACCATCGACAAGGTGCGCCGTGGCTTCACTCCGAATCCAGATGTGATGTGCAATCGTCTCATCAAGTTCGGCGCTTTTGATCAGAAAGTCGGCCACCTCTATGATAAGACTGCCACAGGACACTATGCCTCTGTCGTTCAGGGAACACTTGAACTTAGTGAGGAGTTAGGAGTTAGGAGTGAGGAGTTGTATCCTATTCTGCGTGAAGTGGATGTGACCAGCAATGTTACTCCTCACTCCTCACTCCTCACTCCTCACTTTCTCGCCACTACCCCTGATCCCGTCAAAGATCAGACCGATTTCCTCGCGCAGCTCACAGGTTTACAGGTGAGCCACAGCATGTTCCCTATTGGCGAGATGGCCAAAGGAGAGGTACGTCGCATAGCTGAAGAGGCTAAGCTCCCATCCGCACATCGCAAGGATTCACAGGGCATCTGCTTCCTTGGCAAGATCAATTATAACGAGTTTATCGAGCGTTTCTTAGGCAAGAAAGAAGGTCCGATCATCGAGCTCGAAACCGGCAAAATCCTTGGCAAACATCAAGGATTCTGGTTCCACACAATCGGCCAGCGCAAGGGCCTTTACCTCAGCGGCGGCCCCTGGTTCGTCATCAAAAAAGATATTGAGCAGAATATCATTTACGTCAGCCGAGGCTATGATCCTGAGGCTCAGAAGCAGGATTGGCTCGTGATGCGAGATATGCACTGGATCACGCTTGATCCGTTTGATCTCTCTATTGGTCAAACAGGAGCAGCAATCACTCCTCACTCCTCACTAGCAACCACTCCTCACTCACAAAACTCGTTGCGAGTTTTGTTCAAGATCCGCCACGTCGCCGAGCTCCGTTCCGGCCTCCTGACCGCACGTCCAGACGGTAGTTATTTCCTCCAGATGGACGAGAAGACCAACGGCGTTGCTCCAGGCCAGTTCTGTGTCATCTATACTCCTGACGGTCGTATCTGCTTAGGAAGCGGAGAGATTTCGTGGGAATAAATCAAATTGTTTTTTATCTATAACTTAATACATTACAACTATGAATGCAGATATTATTGCAAAGCTCGTAGCACTCCTTCAGGCAAATCCTGGTTTACAGGAGAAGCTTATGTCATTCACCAATATCAACGATGCTGTTGCTCTAGTGAAGAGCAAGGGTCTTGAGATTGCTGCAAAGGAACTTCAGGAGTACCTTACCAAGAATCTCACCAAGGGTGATATCGCTAAGAACGTCCTCGGTAAGCTCGCTGGTGATAAGGCTGGTGCTGCTGGCGACCTCCTTAAGAATATTCTCGGCTAATCGGCAAGTCACTTTTCGATTATAAAAATCAAATATCAACACATGGTACCATGTGTTGATATTTTTTGTTCGTAATTTCAACACTACGTACGCGATTTAGGATGCCACGACTCATAATATGACGTCACGATTTCTTTTGTTCCAATTTTTGATTATGAAAGATACTTAACGAAATCGCGACAGCCTATTCTTTACGAAATATGCTTCAGAATCCCTCAATTCCACGATCTGCCGGTGGATAATCGATAGAGAAATGGAGGCCGCGGGATTCTTTGCGCTCCATAGCCTGTCGCATGATGATATAGCCAGTATTGATCATGTTGCGAAGCTCACAGATGTCCATGTTTACCTTCGAACGGAGAAAGAGTTTCTCGGTCTCTTCGTAAAGGTTGTCCAGACGTGTCCATGCACGCTTCAGACGAAGGTTTGAACGGACGATACCTACATAAGTCTGCATGATCTGCTGTACTTCAGTCTTAGAGTCGCTGATGAGATAGAGCTCCTCATGTGGCACTGTACCGGTATCGATCCAATCTGGCACATCCTCACGATAGGTGAGTTCTGCGATGCGAGGGATAGAGTGCTTGGCAGCGAGGTCAGCATATACCACGGCCTCGATAAGCGAGTTGCTGGCCAGACGGTTGCCGCCATGAAGGCCTGTGCATGAACATTCGCCAGCGGCATACAGGCGGTTGATGCTTGACTGTCCGTCATAATCGACGAGGATACCGCCACACATATAATGATGGCAAGGTACGACAGGGATAGGCTCCTTGGTGATGTCGATACCGATGCTGAGACACTTCTTATAAATGTTAGGGAAGTGATGCTTGGTCTCCTCAGGATCCTTGTGAGTTACGTCGAGGAAGACGTGATCAGTGCCGTTGAGCTTCATCTCGTTAAAGATAGCACGAGCGGTGATGTCACGTGGTGCGAGAGAGAGGCGTGGATCGTATTTGTGCATGAACTCCGTGCCATCGAGGTTGCGAAGAATACCGCCATAGCCGCGCATTGCCTCGGTGATGAGGAAGTTCTGGTGATCTCCCTGATGATAAAGCGCTGTTGGGTGGAACTGTACGAACTCCATGTCCTTAACGGTTCCTTTAGCTCGATAGACCATCGCTACACCATCGCCTGTTGCGATAGGAGGATTGGTTGTGGTGCTATAAACCTGACCTACACCGCCAGTGGCCATCATAGTGACTTTGGCCAGATAGGTGTCAATGGCTCCTGTTGCTTCATCGAGGACATAAGCTCCGAAACACTCGATGTCTGGAGTACGACGGGTAACCTCCTGTCCGAGATGGTGCTGAGTAAGGATCTCGATGGCAAAATGGTGCTCGAGGACATCGATATTTGGATGCTGTTTGACGGCTTCGATGAGTGCACACTGGATGGCGTGGCCTGTGTTGTCGGCATGATGCAGGATACGGAACTCTGAGTGTCCTCCCTCGCGATGTAGGTCGAACTCTCCGTTCTCCTTGCGGTCAAAATCAACACCCCACTTTACGAGTTCTGCAATCTGTGAAGGTGCATTACGAACTACCAGCTCTACTGCTTTAGGGTCAGAGAGCCAGTCGCCAGCAACCATAGTGTCATGGATGTGCTTTTCAAAGTTGTCGACGGTTAAGTCTGTTACAGAAGAGACACCACCTTGTGCCAGGTCGGTGTTTGACTCCTGAAGTTCACTCTTACAAATTAGCGCTACCTTGCCGGCATGTGCAACCTTCAGTGCATAGCTCATACCTGCGATACCGGTACCGATAACTAAGAAATCATATTTTTTACGCATACGTATTTTTCATTTGTACGCTGCAAATTTGGTAAAAAAAACAATAGGTTGGTATATCGAGGACGCTTTTTGTGTAAAAAATGCATTGAAAACTGTGTTTTTCAGCTATTCGGCCGCTTATTTTTGGATGATTCTTTATTTTTCAGTATCTTTGCGTGCTCTTTAAGTAGAGTTTTGGCTTTAAGAATGAAGGAAAAATCATCTTTAGCTCATAAGAAAATAATCAGTAATCAGTAATTCCTTTAGAAAAATATGTCACTTCAGTGTGGTATCGTTGGCTTGCCAAACGTCGGTAAATCAACCCTCTTCAATTGCCTTTCAAGCGCTAAGGCGCAGGCTGCAAACTTCCCATTCTGTACGATTGATCCTCAGGTCGGTATCATCACTGTACCGGATGAGCGTCTGACTAAGTTGGCAGAGATCGTTCATCCTGGTCGCATTGTGCCAGCTACTGTGGAGATCGTGGATATTGCAGGTCTTGTGAAAGGAGCATCTAAGGGTGAGGGTCTTGGAAATAAGTTCCTGGCAAACATCCGCGAGACCGATGCCATCATTCATGTGCTCCGTTGCTTTGATGATGGAAATGTCGTACATGTCGATGGTAGCGTTGATCCTGTTCGTGACAAGGAGATTATCGATACTGAGTTGCAGCTCAAGGACCTTGAGACTATCGAGACCCGCTTGCCAAAGGTGGCTAAGCTCGCTCAGGTAGGTATGGATAAGGATGCAAAGGTGCAGTTCTCTTTGATGAGCCGCATCAAGGAAGCTTTGATGCAGGGTAAGTCTGCTCGTACGGTCAAGCCAGAGTCTCCAGATGAGGAGCGTGCTTATCATGATCTCTTCCTTTTGACTTCTAAGCCAATCCTTTATGTCTGCAATGTCGATGAGGCTTCTGCCAAGGATGGTAACGCCTATGTTGAGCGTGTCCGTGAGGCAGTAAAGGACGAGGATGCTGAGGTCCTTGTCATTTCAGCTAAGATCGAGTCAGAGATTGCTGAGTTCGAGTCTTTTGACGAGCGTCAGATGTTCCTTGAGGAGCTTGGTCTTTCTGAAAGTGGTGTGAATCGTCTGATTCATTCGGCTTATGATCTTCTTGGCCTCCAGACTTATATCACAGCTGGCCCTATGGAGGTGAAGGCTTGGACTTTCCGCAAGGGAATGAAAGCTCCACAGTGTGCAGGTATCATTCACGGAGACTTTGAGAAGGGATTCATCCGTGCTCAGGTCATCAAGTATGAGGATTATCTCCAGTACGGTTCAGAAGCTGCTATCAAAGAAGCTGGCAAGCTTGGCATCGAGGGCAAGGATTACGTCGTGCAGGACGGTGATATTATGCACTTCCTTTTCAACGTCTGATTCTTTCGGATATTCTTTGAGAACAACATATATAATAAGGTGTCTTCTTTTTGTGAAGATGCCTTATTTTATTTAGTGGCGTCGACAGACTTATCTTTTTTGTGGAATTCAAGATAATACAGGCCGACAGCTGCTCCAACGAGCTGGAAAACGATAGTTGGCAAACCGATGGTTGAATAAGTAACCAAACCTGTGATGATGCTGAATGTAAGAATACGAGTGCTCATAGTTTTAATTGTTTTATTTGTTTGACGCTGCAAAGGTAAAGGGAGCCTGTGCGGGAATTAGGGGACAAGTAAAAGAAAAATTCATTTTTTGTTTGATTTTTTTGTTTTTTTCATGATTTCTTGGTGTTTTTTGCTTATCTTTGCCCCAAAATAAATGGATTTACCAAGATACAAGACCATAATTACACAAAAATGAAACGATTATTCTTGCTTGATGCGTATGCATTGATCTACCGAGCATATTACGGATTTATCAACAAGCCTTTGACAAATAGTAAAGGCCAGGTCATTTCGGCCATTTATGGTTTCACAAAGACTTTACAGGATGTTTTGCGTGAGCAGCAGCCTGATTGTATGGCCGTGTGTTTCGATCCGAAAGGAGGAACTTTCCGACATAAGGAGTTTCCTTCATACAAAGCGCAGCGTGAGGCGCAGCCAGAGGATATTACCTTTGCTGTACCTTGGATCAAGCAGATTATTGAGGCTTATCGCATCCCGACTTTCGAGATTGAGAATTATGAGGCGGATGATGTGGTAGGAACTCTTGCTCGTCTGGCAGACGAACAGGGAGGTTTTGATACGTTTTTGATGAGTCCGGACAAGGATTATGCGCAGTTGGTGACTGCCCAGTCGCGTATTTTCAAGCCAAAGTCTTTTGGTCCTGGCTACGAGACGCTCGATGTTGAGGCTGTTCTGACTAAATATGGTTTGAAGCGAACTGATCAGGTCATTGATATGTTAGGACTGCAAGGTGATACGGCAGATAACATCCCTGGTTGCCCTGGTGTAGGTCCTAAGACTGCACAGAAACTGAT
>JAZUIL010000161.1:0-6197 GCA_045642245.1 Bacteroidales bacterium | reverse complement strand
TTATGCCAATGGCTCAACAGAGACGTAGCTCTTGTTCTCACGCTTCTTGGTAAATACTACCTTACCATCGATGAGAGCGTAAAGAGTATCGTCCTTACCGAGACCTACGTTGAGGCCTGGATTGTGCTTGGTGCCACGCTGACGAACGAGGATGTTGCCAGCCTTAACGATTTCGCCACCAAACTTCTTTACACCGAGTCGCTTTGAATGAGACTCACGGCCGTTCTTAGAACTACCTACACCTTTTTTGTGTGCCATAGTGAACTTTCTTTTTTAATAGCGAATTTCGCTTATGCAACAATAGACTTAACTAACACCTCAGTAAAGTGCTGACGTGAACCGACGAGCTTGTCGAAGCCCTTACGACGGATCTTGTGGAACACCTTAATCTTCTTGCCACGAACCTCAACCTGTGAAACTTCGAGGACTACCTTTGCACCCTCAACAACTGGGGTGCCTACGGTGATTGCACCGTTGTTGTTAACGAGGAGAACCTTCTCGATGGTGATCTCGTCGCCAGCCTTTGCGCCTGCGATGTTCAAAACACAGATCTTCTGATCTGGTTCTACATTGAACTGCTGGCCCTGAATCTCAACAATTGCGTACATTGTTATATAAAAACTTAATAGTTTCTCCGCAAGGCGAACACCCAATCGGCGGGTATTACTTAATGAGCCTACCTCGGAATCAGCGTGCAAAGATAATGATTTTATCATTCTCACACTCATCTCCCCAATTATTTTTTCATTCTCATCCCCTATTTTTACTAAAAAACTTCAAATTTGCTATCCAAAGATGATTTTTTTAAATAAAAATTTGCATTATAAATTGGTTTCCGTTATCTTTGTACCCGATAAGCAAACCTACTTAGCTTAAGTATTTACCAACTAATATCAACTTAAAACCAAACTATCATGGCTTACAAGATTGAACAAATTGAAGGCATCGGCGAAGTATACGCTGAGAAGCTTGGTGCAGCTGGCATCAAGACAACTGAGGATCTCCTCGAGAAGTGTGCAGCAGCTAAGGGTCGCAAGGCTGTAGCTGAAGAGACAGGCATCAGCCCTAAGCTGATCTTGAAGTGGACCAATCATGCTGACCTCATGCGTATCAATGGCATCGCTGGCCAGTTCGCAGAGTTGCTTGAGGCTGCTGGCGTTGACACCGTTAAGGAGTTCCGTCACCGTGTGGCTGCTAACCTCCAGCCTAAGATGGTTGAGATCAATGAGCAGAAGAACCTCTGCAACCGTGTTCCTGCAGTTAGCGAGATCGAGCGTATGATTGCTCAGGCTAAGGAGCTCGAGCCACTGATCTCTTATTAAAGGATAAAGGAAAAATAAAAAGTAGAAAGGAAAAGGGAGAAGGGGAAAATATATTATAGTATATTTTTGATTCCTTGTTCTATCTGAAATCTCTCCTTTATATATATAGCGGATGTACACAAAAAAAATGTACATCCGCTATTTTTATGCAAAGAGAAGATCTGTATATTTTTCCCTTCTCCTTTTTCCTTTTTCCATTTTTACAGGTCCTTCTTAGGATAGAGCGCCTCCCACCAGATAGGATCATCTTGCAGCCACTTTGCAAACCAAGCCATCGTAGCGTTATGCCATGCGATACGCTTATCATAATCCAGAATATGATGCTGCTGATCTGTAACACTAACAAGTGCTGTCTCACGGCCAAGGAGCTTCAGCGCAGTGAACATCTGCAGAGAGTTGTTGTATGGCACATTGTTATCGGTCACACCATGCAAGAAAAGCAATGGAGTGTGAATCTTGTCAACACGATAGAGTGGCGACTGATCGACGTAGAGATCCTTGCGTGTCCAAGGATAACTGTCGGACATCGAGATCTGGCTATAGGTATATCCCCAGTCGCCAAGTCCCCAATAATTTGAGTGGTCACTGATACCTGCATGGCTGATAGCACAGGCAAAGATATCGGTCTCTGTCTGCAGATACATGGTCATGAAGCCGCCGTACGAAGCTCCGATACAACCGATCTTCTTCTCGTTGACATAAGAATGCTGCTTGCAGAACTCCTTGACAGCCTCGATGATGTCACGAGCTGGATCGACACCTGCGGTATTGACGTGACGCGAACCCCATTCCTGACCGAAACCAGAAGCACCACTTGGTTCGACAATCAATGCTACATAACCGAGCGCTGCCCATGAGTTCTGTGGATAGTTGCTCTCGAAAGTGCGACTCGTAGGCGAACAGCCGCCATAATAATTGACAATCATCGGATACTGTGCAGCCTTAGCCTTCTCTGCATCGAAGCCGACAGGCAGATAGAAGCGGCAATAGACGGTATCGCCAATGCTATTGATAAACGACCACGGCTTGCATTCTCCAAGTTCAATACCAGCAATATTCTTAGCACTGAGATCCTCAATCAAGGTGATCGCATTCTTCTTTGTACCAATGAGCTTGGTATCCATGCTATAAAGACGGTTACTATTCAAGGCGCTCACGCCATAGAATGCCAATACTGGAGCGGTCTTAGCCAATGAGAAACTATTGACCAAATCCTCAGGAACAGGCAGATGCTGGATCTTCCCATTCTCTGGATTCATGCGATAGAGACAAAGGCTGTCGCGATGCTCCGCTGTGAAATACAACTGTCCGTCATACTCACTCCATTCTACACTCTGCACGGATGGATTGAAGAGACGAGTCATTGGTTTTACCTCCTTGCTGCTCATATCCATCAGGAAGAGCTGCACATCGTAGCCATTAGGGATCTTATCCTCAGGCAAAGTGCATCCGATGCGATTAAACGACTCTGCACTACCTGTAAAGGCCAGATACTTACCATCTGGAGACAAGCCGGCAGCACGGGCGAAGCCTTCATGCTGCACCAGCGTATCCATCTTAAGAGTCTCCAGATCCATCAGATAGACGTCAGAGAAGTCGGTAGGACGCATCGCTGTGATTTCGTCGGTTGTCTTACTCAAGATCACCTTCTTACCATCTGGAGTAATATCAACAGCATACACATTACTATGACCAAAAGTCAGTGGCTGCAGAACTCCAGTCTTAAGATCATATTTCGCCAACGAGGAACGATCACGCCAACCTGGCTGACGATCCTCAGGATGGATCATCTCATAAACATCCGGATTCAATTCCTTAGGACCTTTCTCACGAATGGAGAAGATCAGGAAATCCTCTGTTGGTGCAATCTGGAAATAGCCTTGTGGCAATCCAGTGGCCAACACATTCTCCTCACCGGTAGCAGGATTGACGGTTACGAACTCTGTCCCCTTGAGCCCTTTGCGTGTATAATAATAAAGGTTACTCTTAGGCATCCATGCAGCATCAGATCGTTCGCTGATCACACGGCCTGTCTGGCGCTCGATGATCTTCGAATTAAATTTATCACCACCAGAAGCGCGCTGCTGATAAGTCAGCTTCAGGTACTTGCCATCTGGAGACAGATCTGCCTGACGGAACAAACGACTGTCGAGCTGAGTGCGGACGGTATAAAGGCCCTTGCCTTGGAGCGATGGAGCTACCTCGTAAGCTGTCTTTGCGTCGATGCTCATCTTAAGGCTGTCAGCTTTGCCTTCTTCCGAAAGATACTTCAAGACGACGTGGTGCAGATCTGGTTCGAGTGCGATTTCACCAGCATGAGCAGACTTGCCGTCGATATACAATTCGTAGTTTTTTGGAGCCTTTTCAAGTTTCAATGAGCCTTTGAGATAACTACGATTGATCAGGTCAAAACCGACCATGTGAAATGCATATTTACTGCCTACAGGAGATCCAGGGAGAGCGACAGCACTCATCTCCTCACCCATCTGTACTGCCTCTAAATTGATAGCAGACTTCAGGAGCGAGGTTGCTGCAAAGGCTTTGCCATTGACATCGGTCGTATCGACCATGACCGGCGTCTGCACAGAATACGGACCTGCATAGAGATATTTCTCGACCGACTGGCTTTCTGCCAGTGATGGCAACACTGTCACTGCGAACAGAGTTGCCATCATTGATAAATGTTTTCTCATATAATATATATAAGGGGTATTAAGGGAGTGAAAGGGAAGTGAAAGAGGAGTGAAAGGGACGAATGTATCAGCTACTGAACAATAAACATTGATTGGGGCATAAAGAACTATCGTCCCTTTCACTCCCTTTTCACTCCTCTTTTACTACTTTTTTCTACCCTTCAAAATCAATCTTTCAAATTCAACGCGATCTGGAGTTCATCCAACTGTGCATCGTCAATAGCACAAGGAGCATCCATCATCACGTCACGACCTGCATTGTTCTTAGGGAATGCGATGACGTCACGAATTGAGTCAAGCTCTGCGAACATCGAAACGACACGGTCGAGGCCGAAAGCAAGACCTGCGTGAGGTGGTGCACCGTACTTAAATGCATTGATAAGGCAACCGAACTGAGCCATAGCCTTCTCCTCGGTGAAGCCAAGGAGCTTGAACATCTTAGCCTGAAGCTCTGAGTCGTGGATACGGACAGAACCACCGCCGAGCTCTACACCATTCATGACGCAGTCGTAAGCCCATGAGCGGACCTTACCCTGATCGGTGTCGAGCAATGGGATATCCTCTGGATTTGGCATGGTGAATGGGTGGTGTGTAGCATAGAAACGCTGTGTCTCCTCATCCCACTCAAAGAGAGGGAAGTCGATAACCCAGAGTGGCACGAACTTAGAAGGATCGCGGAAGCCGAGCTGCTCACCCATTTCAAGACGGAGTGCACAGAGCTGCTTCTGAGTCTTGCGCATCTCACCACAGAGGATGAGCATGAGGTCGCCATTCTCAGCCTCGAACTTGTTGCATACAGCTTCGATTACCTCAGGAGCGTAGAACTTGTCGATGCTTGACTTGTAGGTGCCGTCAGCGTTCTTGCGTACCCAAATAAGACCCTTTGCACCGATTTGGCTCTTCTTCACGAAGTCGGTGAGAGCGTCGATCTGTTTGCGGGTGTAACCTGCACAACCCTTAGCGTTGATACCAGCTACATAGTTAACATCATCGAATACAGAGAAGCAGCCAGCAGGAAGTACCGACTCTATCTCGTAATCCTTAGTAGTATTCTTGAGCTCGACGAACTTCATGCCGAAGCGGAGGTCTGGCTTATCCGAACCGTAGTACTTCATAGCGTCCTCCCAAGTCATGCGAGGGAACTTATCGAACTCGATACCCTTCAACTCCTTGAAGAGGTGCTTCATCATACCCTCGAACATCTCGATAACATCCTCCTGCTCTGCGAATGACATCTCGCAGTCGATCTGGGTGAACTCTGGCTGACGGTCAGCACGGAGGTCCTCATCGCGGAAGCACTTTACGATCTGGAAGTAACGGTCGAAACCTGCTACCATGAGGAGCTGCTTGAACTGCTGAGGAGACTGTGGCAAAGCATAGAACTGACCAGGGTTCATACGGCTTGGCACAACGAAGTCGCGTGCACCCTCTGGAGTAGACTTGATCAACATTGGGGTCTCAACCTCAAGGAAGTTCTGAGAATCGAGATAACGACGGCACTCAAATGCCAGCTTATGACGAAGCTCGAGGTTCTTGCGGGCACAAGGACGACGAAGGTCAAGATAACGATACTGCATACGGAGGTCATCACCGCCATCAGTATTATCCTCGATGGTAAATGGAGGGACCTCTGAAGAAGAGATGATATTGAGCTCCTTAGCAACGATCTCAACGTCGCCAGTAGGAATATTCTTGTTCTTCTGCTCACGCTCACGGACGGTACCAACGACCTGGATCACATACTCACGACCCAACTTGTTAGCCTTCTC
This sequence comes from Bacteroidales bacterium, assembly GCA_045642245.1. Taxonomy (GTDB): domain Bacteria; phylum Bacteroidota; class Bacteroidia; order Bacteroidales; family UBA3663; genus Liminaster. The sequence goes on along the minus strand of JAZUIL010000161.1, from coordinate 413 downwards.
GCAGAGCTCTGGACTCAGTACGGATTCATCAAACACGAGCTGTGTGATACCATAGCGGTCACGCAGATCAACGAAGGTAAGGCCACCGAACTTACGAACGGTCTTGACCCATCCTGCCAGTGTAACCTCCTGGCCAAGGTTGGCAAGACGAAGCTCGCCACAAGTTTGTTTACGATACATTATTATAAGGTTTTTAATATTTCACATTATGCATATCGCCACTCTTCTTAAACTCACGATGGAACGCGAAAGCGTGTTCAAGAGACATTGGTGTGTGACCTGTCTGGCACTCCGGCAGATTCAGGTATTCACGCAGCAGAGGACGATAATCCGGATGTGCACAATTCTCGATGATAGCCTCAGCACGCTCACGTGGAGACTTACCACGAAGATCAGCTACACCTTGTTCCGTA
>JAZUIL010000160.1:0-3140 GCA_045642245.1 Bacteroidales bacterium | reverse complement strand
CTCATCAAGCAGAAAGACCGCAGCAGCGTCGTCTACTCTACTTGCGACTGGCTGAAACTCTATCAACCAGGATCTCTTGACTAAGTCATAACAATAAATCTCTCGGACTCTTTCACTTCAAATCCTATCGTCTATGGATATCCCACAGAATCGCATTGCGCCATCAGAAAGCTTTGAGTGCACTGGCAACCAGCGCCTGTTCACCAGCTGTGACAAGCAGGAAGAAGCCGGCTTCGATGAGAACCACAACTTCTTCCTCTACGAGAGAAAAGATGTGAAGATTATGTCCGAAGAGATTTATCGCTTCATAGACTTTGCCGCCGCTCATCCCGAGCTGCAGTATCTGGTCAAATATCGCGGTTCATGGTTAGTTTACATTGACCGTAGCACGATCATCCCCCTCTTTGCTCGCGCCGTCAAGGTGGAGAATATCGCCATGCCAGATTCCTGGTGGGACAAAATCGCCGAACAAAAGATTGTGAATCTAAATGGCCGCATAACCTTCGATGGTGTCGAGAAAGAACCTCTCTCGCTCAAATACAGCGTCATCTCTAATCAGGTCAGATTTGGCTATGCCACCGCCACGACGGCTGCTGGTCGCAGATTCTTTGCCTTCCACGGATCACCGTGTCGCAATGATGACTACTTCGACATATCAGAGATCACCGAAAGCGAATACCTTGAAATACAAAAAGAATACGTGCCGAAAGGTAGTCAGGGCCGACCATTTTCCGACACGTTCAATGAAAAGTTTATCAAAGATCACACCATCGTTCATGAAGGATGGGATCTACCTGATACCATTTGGGTGGAAGTGAAATAATCACTGCATTCTTTCTCTCTCAGCATTACCAGCATCGACGCCTTGGTAGGTGCGATTCTGTTTCTGTGTTCCGAACTTATATTTCACCGTCAGCGACAAACGTCGGCTATCTGCATAGCACCGACGAGAATAAACCACATTATTACCATAGCTGAGTGTAGCACTCTGGCAAGTCTTGAAGATATCTTCTGCCTTTAGCTGGAAGTTCCATCGCTTATAGGTCTTCAAGACACCGAGATCTAGTTGCTCCTGATGTTTCTGCCAAACCGTGCCACGATGACCGCTGGAATGCAGTTGAAGATCTGCAAGTCCATACAATCCCCACGGTAATTGTACCTGATTATGCCATGACACGCGTACCACCGGATCATTGAACTTGCGTGTTCCATCCGTATACCCGACTCTCAAATCCTGAGCAAAGACTGACACCGAAGCCTGTGTCTGCCACCTCCCTATCGTATTCGAATAGTTGAGCGTAGCATCTGCCATACTTGCCTGACTGACATTGTCATAGTTCAAGAAGTACCCTGCAGAGTAAGCACCTATACGCTGTACAATATAGTCTTTGACCGACTGCACATTACCAATGAAATTAAAGTGACCATACTGCGCTTGTAGTGTCCACTGATGCAGTAACGACGGTCGCAGATCAGGATTTCCAGACACGGCCAGCATCTCCATATTATAATGTGCAAAGCCATTGGTTTGTCCATAGGTCGGCATAGCAGAATGCATGGCATACGAACCAGCAACCTGCCATCGCTGGCCCGTATAACCCACTGAAGCGAACATGAAAAGATGCTGCTTCGGACGTATCTGAGCATCGATATTCTCAAATCTCACACCGACCTCTGTCGTGACGCGCTTCTGTTGGATCAGATAAGCCACGCGAGTGCTGATTCGGTCCTGACGACGCTGGCGTGAGGACTGCTGTTTGAAATCCAGTTGTTTGGTATCTGACTGCAGATAATGATCTTCTCGCAAGGTATACGAATACTCTGCACCTAACGACAAGACACCGAGTTTCAGCTTACGTTCTGCCTCAGCCTTCACCGCCCATAAAGTATTGATCACCTCATTGCGCTGCACGATCGGACGAACCACAAAGCGGTAATCATCCATGAGCGTGAATCCGTCATGATAGTAGTTACCACCCATTCGCATCTGCCAGTGATCAGTATGACCTCGATAATAGACATTGAGGTCATGATGTGGTGCATAGTCAAGGAGCCAGGTCGAACGGGCGCTGTCAAGACCCGCAAAGTTACCCGTATTGAATTGTCCCATCCTCACCTCCTCGGCTTGTTGCTCGATGGTATTAAGCAGGTCACTGTATTGATATCTGAAACCAACTTCATGTGCAGGCGTTAGCCGGATATTCATACCGGTCGACATACTCAACGTATGCGTAGGATACTTCTCAAGCAGAGGCCGCCCATTCAGCATCAGATCCTGATAGACGCCATGCCGGCCATAGTCGACACGGGTCATCAGATCCCACTTCTCCCGATGGATATTCGCGGTAGCCGACTGTCGGAAACTCTTTCCATACCCCATGGCAAAACGAGAATGTAGTTGTCCTTGCCATCCAAGCTCAGAAGGTCGTAGCGTATGGATATGGATGACGCGACTCTTTCCGCTATAAACCACCCGATCGTCATTGATTGAGTAATCTATGCTCTGTATATCATTTGAATCCCATGCCGTCAAATCACTCAGCATAGAGATAGGCATGTCGTCAAGATAGATCATGACCGAAGGATCATCAGTCGACAAACCAGGCAGATAGGACAATAGATCGAAGGCCGTACCCACTTGCGCCAGTTGCGTGCCAGCCACACGGACAGTTGTCTGCCGTTGGTGCAACTGAATCGCAGTATACTGATAGTTATAATCGACGTTAGGAAGTGGCCTGAGTTTGATGAACAACTGATAAGGTTCCTCCTCATTCGCATCCGTCATAGCAGGTTGTTCGTATTCCACAAACAGATGATTTCCATAAGCGGTAACACGTATCGGTCGCTGACCTATAGCTGCACGAACAGCCTCCTCAGCGCTATTGGCCGTGAAATCAAGGTTAACGCGTATCTTTTCCAGTTGATTATAGACAAAATGCACCTTCGTCTCAGGATACTGCTCATCGATGGCTGTCAGCACATCGGCAAGCGAAACATCTGGAAACGTCATCTGCTTCGTCTGTGCATGTAATACGACGGTCAGAAACGTAACCAGCCACGACAAAAGGCAGACATGCCACCGTCGTCCCATTGTCATCCTGAGTGAAGCGAAGGATCTCACACGTCTCTTCATCGCACCT
>JAZUIL010000159.1:0-8595 GCA_045642245.1 Bacteroidales bacterium | reverse complement strand
CGACCTCTCGCGCTTCATGATCTACATCGGCCCCATTTCGAGCATCTTCGACATCACGACTTATCTCCTGATGAGGTTCGTCTTCGTCTGTCAGTCGGAGGAGATGCAGACGCTTTTCCAGAGTGGTTGGTTCATTGAAGGCCTCCTCTCACAGACGCTCATCGTACACATGATCCGCACTCGTCGCATACCATTCATCCAGAGCAATGCGGCTTGGCCACTCATGCTTATGACCTTCGCTATCATGGCCATCGGCATCGCCATCCCATTCACCACCTTCGGCAGCTACATCGGCCTTATGCCATTGCCAATGAGCTACTTCCCATGGCTCATCGCCACCCTGCTCTGCTATTGTGTGCTGACGCAACTCATCAAGATGTGGTACATCCGCCGCTTCGGCAAGTGGCTGTAAAATAAAAAACTATGATGAAAAGAATAATTCTCTTTCTGGTGACTACCTGTCTGGTAGGTAGTCACCAGATAATTAAAGCGCAAGAATTTGGAATCTGGTACGATACAGAGATCCAGACAGATTTCCATGGTAATTATAATCACGTAAATTTACTCTATTTAAGTGCAGAACTTTCTTTAGGCAATCATATAAATTTTAATGCTGCTACAATCAGTATAGCAAAGACACGTGAAGAAAGACTGATAGACGATCTGCAGACCTTCTCGAACATCGAAGAAGACAACCTACCACTGGCACTTGCTGTGGCTGGTATGGAGTGGCAGATCAATGACCAGCATACGCTCTTTATGGGCATTCGAAATGTGAATGAAGATTATTTTACGAGCCCTGTCACTTCATTGTTTACCAATAGTTCGTGCGGTATCTTCCCCACACTTTCGTGCAACCTTCCTATCGCTAATTATCCCCTGGCTTCGGTAGGCATACATTATACTTATAGTTCTCAGTATTTCAATCTGTTAACCTCTATTTATAATGGCCAAGGATATAATCGTTGGGCAGGACAGGAGAACGTCTGGAGAGTATCTCCACACAAGGATGGCATTTTCATGATCACGCAAGGCGAATGGTCTTTACCTAAAAGCAAATACTTTGTAGGCGGTTGTCTGCATACCGGTACCCATCCAGAACCATCGGCAAAGAGCGCTTTATGGTGTTATGCCGAGCAGACATTGACCGATCATTTTTCACTGATTGCCGATTATTCTCATGCTTTTGGCATGGATTGCGAGTGTCTGGATTTTGCAGGTATAGGACTTCAGTACGAACAAAAGAATAACACAATAGGGCTCTTTACTGATTATGCACGATTCTGTGAAAATAAGGAATTTGCCACAGAGTTAACTTACAAATATCAAGTCAGTAACTCTGTATTTTTACAAGTCTCTCAACATCTTATTTCAATGAGTTCGTTACAACCCATTGGATTGCTAAGATTAGGTATTCGTTTATAAATGTATTTTTAAGTGGTCATGAGCGTCAAGTATCATGACCACTTTTCGTAAATGGATCCTTTAGGGGTTTAGATGACAAACTGCTCCATGTAGCGCTTTGAGAGTCTCAAGCTGTCGAGTACCTTCTCTCGGCTACCCTCGAAAGCGCGGTCTTCCACCTCGATGCAGGTGTAGGAATCATAGCCAATGTCAGTGAGTGCAGATATGTATCTGCCCCAGTTTACATCGCCAAGGCCAGGTAGTTTTGGATGCATGTAATCGAGCGGATAAGCCATGATGCCGCAACGACGGAGCTTCTCGACATCGAGCTTGATGTCCTTGCAATGAACGTGGAAGATCTTATCTTTGAACTCATAAAGCGGCTCAATGTAGTCGATCATCTGCCAGATAAAGTGTGAAGGATCGTAGTTGATGCCGAGATTATCGTATGGCAGGATATCGAATACTTGCTTCCAGATGACCGGTGTGGTCATGAGGTTCTGGCCACCTGGCCACTGGGTGCGGTCGAAGAGCATCGGACAGTTTTCGATGGCGATGCGGACACCGAGGCGCTTGGCATGTTCCATAATCGGTGGCCAGATCTGCGCTACAAGTTCGAGGTTCTCTTCTACGCTCTTGGCCGAATCACGTCCGATGAAGGTGGTTACCATATTGACACCCAACTTACTGCTTGCCTCAATGACTTTCATAAGGTGCGACACGTTGTGCTGACGCTTCTCCAGATCAGCATCCATGGTGTTCGGATAGAAAGCCAGCGAAGAGATCTCAACACCGATCTTCTGACAGTAATTCTGGATGTAGGCGACCTTCTCGTCAGTCAGATTATCTACGTCAATATGGCTCACGCCTGCGTATCTACGCTCAGCCTTTCCTGCTGGCCAGCAAGCCACTTCCACACACTTAAAGCCCATCTGCTGAGCTGTATCCATCATCTCCTCAAAGCTCCATCCATCGAGGATGGCGCTGACAAATCCGAGTTTCATATTTTCTTGGTAAAGTTTTCAGTAATAGTAATTTCTTTTCCTTCGCGATCTGATTCTATGGCAGCGAAGATCACTCGCATGGCAGGAAGAACCGAAGCCCCAGAGATCGGGAAATCGTCTGTTGCTCCGCTCTCAAGTACCTCAATGAAAAGATCGCTCATTCCTGACGATGTCTGATTATCATTGGTTTGAATCGCCTCTACATCGAGCTGCTCCTTCTTACCATCCTGACCAATGATCTCGATGGCAAAATCCGGGTTGTCATAGATTCGCATGATACCTTTCGTACCATAGAGGATGGTCGAATTGTCCTCAGCACCATAGTGTGTCCAGCTCACGGTCATCGTGCCGATAGCACCATCTTCCATCGAGTAGATACAGATGGCGTTATCATCAACGCCAATGAGTTCACCTGCTGCATCGGTCTTATCGAGCGTTGTCAGGACAGCCTTGACTTTTACGACATTCTGGCCGAGAAGGTACTGGATAAGGTCTGTCTTATGGATACCCAAGTCGGCCATCACTCCCATCGCAGCCTTCTGCTTATCAAAGAACCAGGTGCCTTTGCCCGGATTGATGCTCCACGTCTCAGGACCTCCATGTCCGAAGGTTGTACGAAAGGAGACTACGCGGCCGATGCGACCGTCAGCAATCATCTGACGAGCCATCTGATGCGCTTTGGTGAGACGCTGATTCTGTGCGATCATCAGCGGCAGATTGGCCTTGCTGGCAGCAGCGGCCATGGCCTCACACTCTGCAAGCGTCGTGGCCATCGGCTTCTCGCAGAGGACGGCCTTACCGCTTTCGAGCGCTTTGATACTGACCTCGGCATGTGCGACGTTGGCCAAGCTGATAACTACTGCATCGATCTCTGCATCAGCCAGCAATGCATCGACCGAATCATATACCTTACCCCCATACTTTGCTGCCATCTCCTCTGCTCGAATACGTGTAGGATTGTAATAACCGATGATCTGAGCATCCGGATTAGCATAAAGCTCAGGGATGTGGCGAACCTGTGCGATTTTGCCACATCCGATGATTCCTATCTTTTTCATTTCTTGGTAGTGTAAGGAGCGTGACGCAAGTAGAGTGCACTCTCGCGCAAGCCTTGCAAAATATTTGGAGTGCTGGCATATTCGAGCTCTACGACAAAGCCTTCGGTGCCAGCGGTCTTCATGTTGCGGAAGATAGGTTCGAAGCCGACCATGCCGCTCTGACCGATCTCGTACTGATCCTTGATGTGCAGCATAGAGAAGCGACCAGGGTATTTCTTCATGTACTCCACCGGACTTACTCCGCCAACAACGGCCCAATAGACATCCATCTCGAAGAAGACATTCTCAGGGGTGGTGTTGCTGATGAAGTGATCCATCATCGTGATGTCCTCCACCTTCTGGAACTCCTGACTATGGCTGTGATAGCCGAAGCGGATGCCAGCTTCACGACACATCTTGCCAATCTCCTCGATATAACGGCCTGTGACTTCGATGTCATGTTTGCTATTGAGGAGTGGAAGCCAAGACATTACCAAATATTTCACACCTGCCTGCTGATGGGTCTTGATGCACTTGTCCCACCACTGCAGAGCCTCGGTGAAGTTGCCACTCTTCAGTTCATCAGCGGTCAATGGACGGGTGGTGTGCGATGATACAAGTTTCAAGCCTGCTTTCTCAATAGCCTCACGGAAAGTGACTGGCGACAAACCTGAGAGCTTTGCATCCTCATAACTGGCTGCTTCTACACCCGAGAATCCCATCTGCGACACACGCTTCAGCACATACTCATGATTCTTGGCAAAGAGTTCTGGCGTACCGATCAGCGAACGGAGCGAATAGAGCTGCACGTTCATTTCCACCTGTGGTGCTTCTACCTCATCCTTAAGGCGATAGCTGACAAAAGCGAACTTCTTGCTGTCAGGACTCCATGAGTTGACGTTGATCGTACCCTGACCACCGAACATCTCCATAAGCACCTTCGGTTCACCTCCTTCGGCAGGAATCATGCGGAGCTGCACGTTGCGGTTGGCAAGATGGTCACCAGGGGCAATTTCGTAGTCATGATAAGCAATATACACGACCTTCTTGTTGTCTGGCGAGATGTGAGGGAACCATGAATTCATATCCTCATCGAACGTCATCTGCGTCTGCTCTTTGCCATTGGCCTTCATGCGCCAAGCCTGCATACGACCGGTGCGGACGCTGTTGAACCAGATATATTTGCCATCAGGACTATACTCAGGGCCATCGTCCAATCCTGGTTCGGTAGTCAGGCGTCGCTCCTTGCCACCCTTCACAGGTTTTACCCAGATGTCAGCGTCCGGATCATCACGGAAGGCGCAGTAAGCCACTGTCTTACCGTCAGGACTGATGCCATGCAAGTAACTTGGACCGATAGGCGTCAGCTGGCGAGGCTCACCACCTTCTACGGGTACTATATATACATAGGAGTTATAGGCCTGCTGATTGCTGTTCGAACTCAGGCCGATCCACTTGCCATCGGCCGAGATTACATGGTCGTTATTACATTTCGTAATGCTTCCAGTAGAGATCTCTTCCAGATCAGTAGATCCATCGGGAGCCATCTTATAAAGACGGCCATCCTTGTTGAGCAACAGCCACTTGCCGTCAGGACTCCAGTTCGGAGCTTCGACGGTGAATGGGAATTCTTTGATTACTTTCGATGTCCCGCTTTCGATGTCATAGATCTGCAGGTAACTGATTTCTGGCAGTGGATGCTGAGCCATAGCAAGGACTGGCACTGCCAGAGACAAAAGGAGAAAAGTTTTTTTCATAAACTGCGATAAATAATGGTATTATGTCTGTGTTTATATTTTTCTTAGGGTTCAAGGAATCCATCCATGATTACAGTCGGGGCTCCATTTCGGTCAAAAGCACCGAGACGATACCCACCAGGCAATGTCTGAGGTTCCCAATAGAAAACACCTCGGCAATGTCCATCTGTTTCATTACGGGCTTCCTTGATGATTCTCTGTAATTGACGACGTCCTTCTTCCATTACTTCTGGATGCTCAGGATCGACCTCAAATCCTGTCTCAACAATCATACAATCACATCCATGCTTTGCTGAAAGCCTTCTGATATTTGCCATACAATCCGTGATGACTTGATCCGCATTGCGCTCAGGATGTCCTTGCATTGCCCAATATGGATAAAGTGACATACCTATCATGTCGAACTTGCCTCCATATTTTAGAACCTCTCCTAAATTATAATCATAGAGCTCTGCATCGAAGCCATTGTCAAGATGGATAATAACGATCGATTCAGGGAAAATTTCTTTCACCGCATCATATCCTGCCGCCATAAAACCAGCATATCTATCAGGATGATCCTTGATATGAGCCATGGAATAGGTAATGGTAGTGTTTCCTTGCTCATCTTTTATCTCCCATCCTGTGACAGAATCTGTCTTGACATTCCAAAGCATTCCGTTCGTCGTCTCATTACCGACCTGTACCCAGCGAGGTGTCACACCATTGTCTTTAAGTAATTGCAAGACTTCTTTGGTATGAGCAGCAAGATCTTGTTTCATTTCTTCATAACTATGTCCCATCCATGCTGCAGGAATAGGTTGCTTGGCAGGATCTGCCCACCAATCGCCATAATGAAAATCAATCATGACATCCATTCCCTTTTCTTTAGCATGAAGAGCCTGTCGAAGGACATCTTCCTTGCTACAATAACCTTGTTTCGGATTGACCCACACTCTAAGACGAATAGCAGAAAGTTGGTAATCTTTCAGCAAATCAAGACACTCACGTTCAGTACCTTCCCGATCATGGAAAATAACACCATGATCGACTTGCTGTGAGAGACCTCCTACATCAGCGCCTTTAGCAAAATCCTTATTCTGTCCGAGACCCCTTGAAAAAGAAATCGAAAACAGGAAAAGAACATATAATGTCTTACGTAATAAAGACTGTGTTTTCATAACATATAATTTTATAATGTCACCTTTACTGGCTTAATTGTGCCATCTGCATTGAACTCCATCTTGTCAATGCACGTCTCACGATTATAGCCGCCCGACAATCCCATCTTGATGCCTTCAGGACGGGTAAAGCGGTGATAAACCATATACCACTCATCAGTTCCTGGAATATTCAGGACTGCATTATGGCCGGTGCCGAAGATCTGAAGTGAAGGATCCTGCTGCAATACAATCTGCTCCTCCACTTTGGCCGGCTGGCCGTTGCGAATAAATTCTGTAGGAGATTCTGAGATCAGATAGCGGACACGATAACGTGCCGAACGGGTAATATTCTCCGACCACATAAAGTAGTAAAGACCCTTGCGTTCAAAGACATACGTTCCTTCCAGATAATGATACTCACCAATGTCGGCTTTCGGAATCAGCTCCTTGATGGTTTCCGGTTTAATGCTGATCATATCGTCGTTGAGCTCTGCCATCCAGAGATACGAGTTGCCCCAATAGAGATAATATTTGCCGGTCTTCGGATCATGGAAGACATCAGGATCGATGACGAGATTAGGTGTATTCAGTTCCTCCTGTGTCAGCATCGGATGACCTAAAGCATCCTTGAATGGACCTTCAGGACGATCAGCCACGGCCACACCAACCGCCTTGTTGGCTACAAAATAATAATAGTATTTATAGCCAGCGACCTTGCCGTCCTGCATCTCAGGACGCTCGATGATACAAGGTGCCCAAGCGTATTCCTTACCCCACTCGAGGTTGCGAAGGTCGAGGATCACGCCTTCATCCTTCCACGTTTTCAGATCGCTCGATGAGAAGCAATGGAAGTCGAAATTGTGCCAGCCGAAAGCGCCGTCGGTGGTAGGATAAATGTAGTATTTGCCTGTCTGCTGGCTATATAGCACCTCCGGATCGGCATACAACCCCGGGAAGACAGGATTATTGACCGAGGGTGCCAGATGCTCTAATTCCTGCGCGTCGCTCCATGCCTGCAGACGCTCATATTCCTCTTGGGTGACACGGAGGAATGAGCCATGCTGAGGACCGTTGATACCCTCGATGTCCTTCGGATTGGAGAAGCTGCTCAACACGCTGTCTGCATCGCACAGACGATAGCGGCGAGGATAGCTGGAATATTCGATGTAACCAATCTGCCACTGGCCACCCTTGAGCTGGAAGGCCGAAGCACCTTCGCAACTCTTATTGCCTTCGAAATCAACGTAGTTCGAGGCATCTGGCTCTGGCCAAGGACCGAGAAGCTTATCGGCTGTTGTGGTGAAGATTCCTGGGGTACCTCCCTCCTTCTTGATCATCATGTGGTAACGCTGGTCGGCCTCCACCCAGTTGATGTCTGCGTCGATGGTGGCGTACCCCCAATCGAAGAGGAGCTGTGGCTGTGTGATAGTGGTGAAGTCGGCATCGGCATGACTGTAATACATGCGGTCATAGGTCTCACGCTCAGGGTCAAGCATCGAGTAATAGATCATGTAGCCACCCTTTCGGCCGTCTTCCCACTGATATTCATCGTCCCAGATGACCTGTGGCGCCCATACTCGCACCACGCTCGGCTGCCACTGACGGAAGTCGATGGTGGTGCTCTGCCAATGGATGAGGTCGGTACTGGTCAGGAGGTCGATACCGTAGTTCTGCCACTCGCTCTGCTTGCCGAGGCGCTCTGTGGCGCTGTTGTTCATATCGGTAGTCACCATGAGGTAACCGCTGTTGTCATGCTTGCGACAGAGGTAAGCGTCGCGTGTACCACCTTCGATGCCAGCCATTCCGGTGGCCGAGAAGATGGAGTCGCCGCACAAGAGGTCGTGAAAATGGAGGCCATCCTGCGAGAGAGCGTATGCCGTCCACTGACCGCGATCGGACATGTGGCAGTTGAGGTAGCCATAGGTTTCCTCATCGCTCAAGACGAGATTTCCTTTGACGATATTTGGTGATTGCTGGCAAGAGGCAAATAAAGCTATGCCTGAAAGAACTGAGGCTTGAATCAGATGTTTCATAATGGATTGTATAAGATTAACTACCTATCATAATATTCATGAAAAGGTAGATTATATTTTTATTTCACTGCCCAACAGATTCCTCGTTTCATAATCTCGAGCGCCTCTGGCACATTAAAATCACTGGCTACGTGGCCCAATGAAGAATAGAAAACGCGGCCTTCGCCATACATCTTCTTCCATACTACTGGCATTACTACGCCTTCGACCCATGGCGC
>JAZUIL010000158.1:0-7924 GCA_045642245.1 Bacteroidales bacterium | reverse complement strand
TCTCTTCTCTAAATATCGTCTCTCTGAGGCTCTCATGTTGGTTTACAAGCTCTTCTGGGATGACTTCTCTGCTTGGTACCTTGAACTTATCAAGCCAGCATACGGCAGTCCTATTGACAAAGTTACCTTCGATAAGACCATCGGTTACTTCGATACACTTCTCAAGATGCTCCATCCATTCATGCCATTTATCACCGAGGCTTTGTGGCAGAGCATCACCGAGCGTAAGGAGAGCGAGAGCATCATGTTCGAGACCCTTCCTAAGTACACCGAGCCAACTGCAGAAGAGCAGCAGCTTATCGCTGACTTCCATACCGCTACTGAGGTCATCGCAGGCATCCGTACCGTTCGCGCACAGAAGCAGATGTCTCCAAAGGTAGAGGTAGAGCTCAATATCGTTGGTCAGAACCCAATCGCATCGCTCAACGCTGTGATTGCAAAGGCTGCTAACACATCTGCTATTAATACTATTACAGAGAAGCAGGGTGTTTGTGCAAGTTTCATGGTAGGTACTACTGAGTTTGCTATCCCAATGGGTGATAACGTGAACGTAGAGGAGGAGCTCGCTAAGCTTGAGGCTGATCTTAAGTACAACGAAGGTTTCCTCAACAGTGTGATGAAGAAGCTCAGCAATGAGAAGTTCGTTAATGGTGCTCCTGCACAGGTGGTTGCCAATGAGCGTAAGAAGCAGGCTGATGCAGAGCAGAAGATCAAGGCTATCAAGGAAGCTATAGCTGCTTTGAAGGCCTAAAGTTAGATCTGATTTTTACAGAAATATTTCAAAAATGCGGTATTCAATGTAATATCGCATTTTTTTGATAATTTTCTGCTTAAATATTTGGCAGATTGTAAAAAACTACGTATATTTGCACCGCAAAAAACAAGAAACAAATAATATTTACAAAAATAATGACAATGCATCACCATCATCATCATCGTGGTATCCCATCTGTAAGGTGAGCAAAGTCGTTATGTTCATATTATAATATATATGGAGCTTACCTTACAAATGGGTAAGCTCCTATTGTTTTAATAAAATATTATTTAATCTGTTGAAAAATTAATTATCATTTTTATATATGTTACGTATTGCTATTCAATCCAAGGGTCGTCTCTTCGAAGACTGCATGGACTTGCTAAAGGAAGCAGGTATTAAGTTGAGCAACGCTAAGCGTACCTTGCTCATTCCATCAAAGAACTTTCCACTTGAGGTACTTTACCTCCGTGATGATGATATTCCAGAGTGTGTCGCTAATGGTGTAGCAGATGTTGGTATTGTTGGCCTCAATGAGTTCATGGAGCGTCAGAAGGATGCTAAGATCGTTAAAGGTCTCGGCTTCAGCAAGTGTCGTCTTTCGTTAGCTATTCCACAGCTTATAGAGTATCCTGGTGTTGAGTGGTTCAATGGTAAGAAGATTGCTACCAGCTATCCAGGTATTCTTCGTGAGTGGCTTAATAAGAATAACATCCAGGCAGATATCCATGTCATCACTGGTTCTGTAGAGATCAGTCCAAACATTGGTCTTGGTGATGCTATCTTTGATATCGTAAGTTCAGGCTCAACACTCGTTAGCAACCGACTGAAAGAAGTAGAAGTTGTTATGGAGAGTGAAGCTGTCATCATTGCTAATAACAATCTCGACGCTGAGAAGCAGGAGATCCTTGATGAGTTGATGTTCCGTTTTGAGGCCGTTCGTTCAGCAGAAGATAAGAAATATGTTATGATGAATGTGCCAAGTACATCACTTGACGAAGTTCTTGCCATGCTTCCTTCTACTAAGGCTCCTACAGTTATCGAACTCGCTACTCCAGGCTGGCACGCTGTTCACTCTGTCATCAGTGAGAAACTCTTCTGGGAACTCGTTGGGAAGCTCAAGGCAGCAGGAGCAGAAGGTATTTTGGCGTTGAATATCGAAAAGATTGTAATGTAATATGACAACTTATCTTTTTCCAGATAGATCACAATGGCCTGAGATCATTCAGCGTCCTACCTTTGATAATAGTCAGCTTAGAGACCTTGTCAGTGGTCTTTTGCAGCAGATTAAGGAAGGTGGTGATAAGGTGCTGAAAGAACTTGAAGCAAAATTTGACCACTGTGAGTTGACAGAACTGAAAGTCAGCGATGCAGAAATGCAGGAAGCAGCAGCTAATATTGACAAGACTTTAGCTGATGCAATCGAGCAAGCTGCAAAGAACATTGCAAAATTTCATGAAAGTCAACGTGGTACATATCATAAAGTTGAGACACAGCCAGGTGTTACCTGCTGGCAGAAAGCCATTGCCATCGATAGGGTAGGACTCTATATTCCTGGCGGTACAGCACCACTTTTCAGTACTGTTTTGATGTTGGCAATTCCAGCTCGTATTGCAGGTTGTGGCAAGATTGTTCTCTGCACGCCTCCAAATGCTGCCGGAAAGGTTAATCCAGCCATTCTTTATGCTGCCAAGGTAGCAGGCGTTACCGAGGTTTATAAGGTTGGAGGTGTTCAAGCTATCGGTGCCATGGCATATGGTTCAGAGTCTGTACCTAAGGTTTATAAGATCTTCGGTCCTGGCAATCAGTTCGTGCAGATGGCTAAACAGCTTGTATCACTGAAAGATGTAGCTATCGATATGCCAGCCGGACCATCTGAGGTAGCTGTAGTGGCAGATGCTAAGGCAAATCTTGAATACGTGGCTAGCGACTTCCTTTCTCAAGCAGAACATGGTGCTGATTCACAGGCTATACTCTTTACTGACAGCGAGGAGGTAGCAAAGAATTTTGATGCGGTGATGACACGTCAGCTTGAGAAGCTCTCACGTCAGGAACTTACCCGCAAGTCACTCGAGCACTCTAAGGTTGTTGTGCTTAAAAATCAGGATGAGATGATGGAGATCGTCAATGAATATGCTCCTGAGCATTTGATCCTCAATACTGAGAACTTCGAAGAATTGGCTGAAAAGGTTCGTAATGCAGGTAGTGTCTTCATGGGTCCTTATAGTCCTGAAAGTGCTGGTGATTATGCTAGTGGCACAAATCATACGCTTCCAACCAACGGCTATGCAAAGGCTTATAATGGTGTTAATCTTGACAGCTACATGCGAAAGGTTACCTTCCAGCATCTTACTCAGGAAGGACTTCGTGCCATTGGTCCAGTAATTGAGGTCATGGCTCAGAATGAGCAACTTGATGCTCATAAGAATGCAGTTACAGTTAGACTTCAGTCAATGAATAATTAATATTATGGATTTATCAAAAGTAATCCGTCCAAATATTTTAGCATTAGCACCATATAGCTGTGCAAGAGATGAGTTCAAAGGTGAAGCAAGTGTCTATGTAGATGCAAACGAAAGCCCGTATAATAATGGTGTGAATCGTTATCCTGAACCATTGCAACCTGAGGTGAAAGCTTTGCTTGCTCCTCTCAAAGGAGTAAGAACCTCGCAGATCTTCTTGGGAAATGGCTCTGACGAAGCTATCGATCTTGTCTATCGTATCTTCTGCCAACCTCGTATCGATAATGTTGTGGCTATCAGTCCATCATATGGTATGTATCAGGTATGTGCAGACGTTAACGATGTAGAGTATCGAGCTGTAGCATTGACCGATGACTATCAGCTCAATAAGGAAGCGCTTGTGGCAAAGAAAGATGAACATACCAAGGTACTCTGGGTCTGCTCTCCAAATAATCCTACAGGCAACGCATTTGCCCTGGCAGATATCGAATGGCTGCTCAATGCATTCTCAGAGCAAGTTGTTGTGATCGACGAAGCATATATTGACTTCTCAAGCAAACCATCTTTGCTTACGTTTCTTGACAAATATGATAACCTCATCGTCCTTCAGACACTTTCAAAAGCATGGGGACAGGCGGCTATCCGTTGTGGTATTGCCTACGCGTCAGAGGCTATTATCTCATACTTTAATAATGTAAAGTATCCATATAACGTCAATCTCCTTACTCAGCAGCAGGCAGTTAAAGTATTGTCAGATCCTGATAAGCAGCGCAAACAGGTTGAAGAGATCCTTGCTCAGCGTGTCGTCCTCCAGGAGCTCCTCCAGGGCCTTCCATGTGTCAAGCATATTTACCCATCTGATGCTAACTTCCTGCTCGTCAAGGTTACGGATGCCAACGCCATCTACGTCTTCCTCCAGCAGAAAGGCATCATCGTCCGTAATCGTCATAAGGTGCAGCTCTGCGGCAACTGTCTTCGTATTACCGTGGGAACTCCTGAGGAGAATGCAACGCTCTATGAAGCAATGAAGATATTTCTTTAGATTCCATTAAAATATCACCTATGAGTAAAACAATTAAAGAGGGTCTGATCAATGGCCTTGGTCGAAGCTATACGATCATTGAAAAAGACAATGGTGAGATCTATTGCAATACGGCTAACTCTTATTTTAGAGTCGCTAAGAACTATTCTGATTATTCCATGATTAGTAGTTCACGTCTTGAGCAAATGATCTATCAAGAAGAAACTCAAGGAGAAAGAAACATGCGAGATCTTTACGGTCCATCCATGGGAAGATAAACCTTAAAACCACAAGATATGAAATCTATTACTAAAATCGCTATGTGCAGTCTTGCCGTAGCCGCCTTTACCGCCTGTCAGCAGGAGAAGAAAGAAGCCTTGACACCAGATGTCTACGGCTCTGCTAATCCTTACATGCCTGTCTGGGAGTTCATCCCTGACGGTGAACCTTATGTTTTCGAAGATCCTGATCAACCAGGCAAGTACCGTGTCTATGTCTACGGATCGCACGACAATCTGATCCAGTACTACTGCGGTCGTGACCAGGTCGTCTGGTCAGCTCCTGTCGAAGATCTCACTGCATGGCGCTACGATGGTACTATCTTCGTGCTCGATAAGGATGCGAACGGCGAGTATCTCTATGAAGACAAGATTGGAGACGTGCTCTATGCACCAGACATCGCTGAGACCGTCGAGAACGGAAAGAAAGTCTATTATCTCTATCCGAACGTTCAGCACAACGATCGTGGTAATGCTGTAGCTAAGTCTGATCGTCCAGACGGTCCATTCGTTGTCTGCAACTGGGATCCAAACGACCCAAAGAAGACTGTTGGTCCATTTGCATTCGACCCTGCCGCTTTTGTTGATGATGACGGACGTGCATATGGCTACTGGGGATTTGAACGCTCTTATGCAGCAGAATTGGATCCTACCACCATGGCTACTGTCAAGGAAGGCGCTGAGATTATTGAGGATATGATTCCTGGTCGATATCAAGATGGTATTGAGCGCTTCTTTGAAGCTTCATCTATCCGTAAGATCAAAGACAAGTATGTTTTTATCTATAGCCGTTGGACACTCGATGGTGAGGAAGGTCTTCCAGAGACCAACTATACTTTGGCATACTGCTATAGCAATAATCCACTTGGCCCTTGGACCTATGGTGGCACTATCATTGATGGCCGTGGCCGTAAGAAGTTGGCTGATGGCACTACTATTGCAACTGCTTGTCCTGGAGGAAATACTCATGGTTCGATCTGCGAGATTAACGGTCAGTGGTATGTATTCTATCATCGTCAGGCAGGTACTTCAGAGTACTCACGTCAGGCTATGGTTGCTCCAATCAGCGTAGAGGTAACTGAAGGCCCAGAAGGAACTGTCAAGATTTCAGAGGGCGAATATACTTCTGAAGGTTTTAACCTCAATGGTCTCGATCCATTGAAGCGCTATCCTGCAGGTATTGCTTGCTACTATGTTGGTCCTCAGCCAGCCGTTCAGGATTATCCTAATGTCAACTATAATGGTCCTCATACAGAAATCCACCGTCTTGCAGATATTTCTGAGCTTGATGGCAAAGAGGCATTTGATATTAGTATCAATAAGTGTCCAATTGTAGATACTTTCAGTGGTTCAACTGTCGGCTACAAGTATTTCAATCTCGATAAGTTCCAGGGCAAGAAGTCTATTATTTTCCATCTTAATATGACTCTTGAAACACTGAATAGCAGTATTGAAATTTACCTTGATCAGCCAACTGAAGAGGAGGGAGGTACTAAGCTTGCAAGTCTCGACTTCATTCAGGAAGATTTGCTTGGCAATACTTATGATGTCACTACCTCTTTGAATGATCTCGCAAACTACAGCGGCAAGCATGCTCTTTACTTTGTCTTCCAGTCTGCTACCGAAGGCAAGTCAATTGCAACACTTCACGACTTCTATTTTACAGCTGAATAAATAAATGTTGTAAAATCAGATTTTACGATTACAATATTAACAACGCGTACGCAATGTTTGAATGTCATGCCAAATCTTTCAACATCGTGTACGCGTTGTTGAAATTATTAATCTGCAATTTCAACATCAGGTACGCGATGTTGAAAAATACAATCGCATAAATCAACAAAAGGTACGTGATGTTGAGTTCAGAAATCTGAAATTTCAACATCACGTACTTTATGTTAGAATATATTTTCGTTATTATGGCATTGGAATCTGCTTGCCAAGAATTAGCTTGTCACCAGAATCATCAACCTCCCAAAGTTGTGGTTTGCGAGGACCATTGCCTTCAACATGATGAACGATATAACGGAGTGTACCATCGAACTGACGGAAAAGCATGCCGTGACCAGAATTATTAGCAAGGAATGCATCCTTATCCTGGATCCAAGGACCAGCAATGGTTCCTGATGCAGAGTAGCAGATGCCTTGAAGATAACGCTCATCACCCCATGTCGACCAAAGCATACCGAGCTTACCGGTCTGGGTGCGGAACATCTGAGGACCATCAGTTACCCAACCTGGCATCTTAAGGCCGAAAGTAGCCTCTCCGATGGTGTTCATTTCGCGGCAGAAAGGAGCTGCAGATGCACGGAACATCGTTACAGGCCACTCAGAAACAGTGTGGGTGAGGTCTGAAGAAAGCTCGATATAATCCATGGTACCATCGATGATCTGTGTCCACTCATGAACGAAGATCATATAGATATGACCATCTTCCTCATAGAGTGTGCCATCGATACAATCCCACTCGTAAGGCTCGTAGTCATAACCAGGTTCAACAGCAAAACTCGTATATGGACCTTCGACTTTATCAGAACGAAGGAGATATGTCTGGTTGTGAGGTACATTATAACGACCAGGAATAGCTTGAATAATCTCGCCATGATCGCTATAAGTAGCTGCATAATAGTAGTAATCACCAATCTTGTGAATCTCTGCAGCAGCTGCAAATCCTGCATCTGCACACCAAGTACCAGAAAGATCTGCAATCTCATAAGGTCCGGTCCAAGTATTGAGATCCTGGCTCTTCCACATACGACCACCTGAGCTGGTAAGATAATAAGTCTGAGTCTCAGGATCTGGATAGATGTATGGATCAGACATCTGCAATTCACTGAATGGGATCGTGCGGATCTGGTTCATAGCTTCACGCATAGCCTTAAGACGTGCAGCACGTCCTGTAGTGTCGTTGCTATGAGTTCCACCGAAATTGTTCTGACCAAGATCTGCAGGAGGAGCCTGTTCTACTGGTTCAATCTTAACACGCTCTGGCTTTGTAGGAGCGTTGTTAGCTGGTTGGGTGGTACATGAAACCACCGACAAAGCAATCAATGCTAATGGTAAATAGGAAAATTTCATGGAGGGAATAGGTAATGTGGTAAACAATAATCCATCAAAGAAATCAATGGAAATCATAAAGAATGACCCAGATTTCTTTGATGGATGTGAATTATCTGAGGATTACTCCTGCTCGTGAGTTAAAGTGAAAGTAGGACGGTCGCAAACCTCTGCTGGGCCAAAGTACTGGATTGGGCCAGGATATACGAACGAGGTGTTACGAGCCCACTCTGTACGATGACGTACAAAGTACTTGTATGGCTTGCCAGAGAGCTCAACGAGAGCCTTCTTGATAACTGGCTTCATCTCACCAGAACGCTTCTCCATGTTCATCATAGAGGTGATAGGGATA
>JAZUIL010000157.1:0-6038 GCA_045642245.1 Bacteroidales bacterium | reverse complement strand
CGCCAAAGGCTGTATCAGCCATGGCTGCATCTCAAATGTAGAGCAGACCGCCATGCATATCAAGAGCATTATGCAGAAGCTTGGTAACCGCATGCGCACCACTATCTCTGCCGCTTATGTCGGTCTTGGAGGTATCTCTCTGCATTCTCTGATCCAATTGCCGTCGGTACAGATTCCTGGTTACGATGTACTGTCGGCAGAACCGATCAGTGGTGGACAGCATCAGTTGATCGTTGGCGAGAAGCGCCTTCGTCAAGGTGTTGTTGCTGCGATGGAGCGTGCTGGCATCAAGCTGATCGACGTCATTGTTCTTCCACAGGCGACTGCTCGTATCCTTACTGACAACGAGCGTCAGCGTGGCTGCGCCTTGATTGATATGGGTGCAGGAACTACCACCGTATCTATATATAAGAATGGAGACCTCCAGCATATGGCAGTCATCCCATTGGGTGGTGACTCGGTAACCAGCGACATCCAGTCGAATGGCTGTTCAAACGAAGAGGCAGAACGAAACAAGATTGAATGGAGTAATGCATCTGAAGATTCTGCAGAGATTGCCGTAGCTGCGCAGCAGGCGGCAGCCAATGCTGTATTTGCAGAGAAAGCGCTTTCTATGTCGCAGAACATGCTCAACACGATTGTCATCTGCCGCTATGAAGAGATTGCAGCCAACATTCTGCACCAGATCAATAACACAGGTCTCAAAAATAATCTGGGGGCAGGCGTCATCCTTACCGGTGGTGCATCCATGCAGCGTGGCATTACCTCTCTGATGAGCAAGAGACTTGATATCAGCCGTGTCGAGATCCGCGCTTATGCAGAGCGATCATTCGTAGGAAGTGAACGTAAGCCTCATCTGACCAATCTGCTCTCTCTGCTCAATTTCTGTCAGGAAGACTGTATGACTCCAGTTGCCAAGACTCCTGTCTCTACTACGACGACAGCAACTGCAGCTACCACACCGAAGCCTGCTACTGGGGTCAAACCAGCGGCAACCAGTCCTGCAGAACCTGTCAATGCAGAAAAGACATCTTCCTCACAGCTTACGCTTGATATTCCACAGCCAGATCCAGAACCAGAACTTCCACAAGAAAGCACCTTGCTCCGTGGAGTAAAACACTTCCTTGGAGATCTGTTCTCTGGACAGAATTAAGCGACTAAACATGTAAATAGTAATTCGATAATAAATAACTCTACATATGGAAAATCAGAACGAAATCAATAACGCGGCACTTGACTTTGATTTCATCCCTACACAGGAGAATCATTCTATCATCAAGGTAGTCGGCGTCGGAGGCGGTGGATCGAATGCAGTACAGCACATGTATGAAGCCGGCATTCAGGATGTTTCATTCCTCATCATCAATACTGATAAGCAGGCGCTCAAAGGCTCTTCTATCCCAAACAAGCTCCTGATCAGCGAAAAGGGTCTTGGTGCAGGTGCACGTCCTGAGATTGCACGTGAATGTGCAGTTCAGTACTCTGATGCTATCCGTCAGGCTTTGAGCGATGGTACCGAGATGGTATTCATCACTGCAGGTATGGGTGGCGGCACAGGTACAGGTGCTTCTCCTGTCGTTGCTCAGATTGCCCATGAAATGGGTCTGCTTACCGTCGGTATCGTTACCATTCCATTCCAGTTCGAAGGTCGTAAAAAGATTACTGCTGCACTTGAAGGTGTTCGTGCCATCGAGCGCTGGTGTGATGCATTGCTGGTAGTCAACAACAATCGTCTGATCAGCATTTATCCAGATCTCACCTTTGACAATGCATTCGGCAAGGCTGATGATACCTTGACCATCGCAGCTAAGTCTATCTCAGACATCATTAATATCCAGGGTTACGTCAACCTTGACTTTGCAGATGTCAGCACGACACTCCGCAACGGTGGTGTAGCACTGATCTCTACCGGACAGGCTTCTGGTGAAGGCCGCGTAACTAAGGCCATTCAGGAGAGTATCACTTCACCTCTCCTGCAGGATAATAAGATTACTGATGCCAAGCACCTGCTCTTCGAGCTCTGCTTCAGCCATAGCAATCCGATCTCTATGGCCGAGATTGGCGAGATGAATAAGTTCGTCGAGAGCCTGAATCCTGAGTTGGAAGTTATCTGGGGTGCCATGTATGATGACAACCTTGGAGATGACGTACGTATCATCCTTCTCGCCAGCGGTTTCGCCATGGATCACTCTACCGGTGGTGTCATTGCCGACAGCGGCATGGAACGTAAAGTACGCGAGATGGAGACAGAGCTTCGCGATGCAATCTGCGCCAAGAAGGATATGCTCAATGAATTTGACGGATATCCAGAGGCTTCTAATATCCTGATGGCTGCCATCCGACTGGCTATCAATAAGGCTGACAACATGACTCTTGACACCGATCTTGAGGAAGAGTTTGCAAAGCTCGATGTAGCCGTAGAGAACGCTCGCACAGAGATGCAGGCAAAGAAAGATGCCATCGAGAGAGAGCGTATCCGCAAGGAGAAGGAAGAAGCAGAAAAGGAAGCTATCCGCAAGCAGATCGAAGAACTCCAGGAGAAGCTTAAGGCTGCAAATGCTGCCGCTTCAGAAAAACCGGCAGAAGAATCGATCCCTTTTGAGGAATCGACCAAGACAGAACCAGTCATCGAGACAGTAGCTGCTGCCACAACGATTCCTACTTATGACGATGCACAGGCAAGATTCGAGGAGCGCAAGCGTCGTGAAGCAGAAGCAGCTGCAGAAAAGACTCCTGTAGAGAAGCCTGCAAGCTCGGTACGTCCACAAGCTACTCCTCTCAAGGGTATCGAAGAAATCCGTCGTTTCTATGGAGACGAGGCTGCAAATAAGATGTTGCTTGACAATCAGCGCAAGACCTATTATGTACTTGATGACCAGGAGCTCTCAAATGAGGCTTTGATCGAGAAACTGGAACAGCTTCCTGCTTATAACCGTTGTGTAGAGGATCTTGGCCAGCTCAAGGCTGTATCCCGCACACCTGCCACTCCAAAAGTAATTGGCAATCCTGACAATTACCCTGACGGCACCATTCATTTCTAATAAAAGCTTTTTAGAATGTCAAAAAACAAACTCTCTGTCCGACAGATCGTCATCCGTACGCTGTTCATGCTTGTAGCAATCCTTCTGGTGAGCTGGTTCTTCCCTCACAATGAAGCTTTCCGCTATGAATATGAAGTAGGTAAGCCATGGCGTTATGGCCGACTCACTGCACCTTACGATTTCTCCATCTACCGTAGCGACAGCGTACTGCATGCCATGGAAGACAGTATCAGGCACCAGATCGTTCCTCGCTTTACACTCGACGGAGAAGTCTCTGCTGATGCATTGAGACGCTCTCATATTGCCAGTTCGCAGATGTCTGGTGAAGCCTATCGTCATTTACGCGAAAGACTTGAGGGTTTGTATCAGAACGGTATTCTCTTAGGGGCAGATAAGGACCACCTGATCAAAGATGGCTGTGCAAATGCCATCCTGCATGTTGGAGAGGAATCTTTAGAAGTACCTCTCACTGAAATCCTTAGTGAGAAAGAGGCATATGAGGCTTTAAAGAATGATTCGATCTACAGCCACAGCTATAGCTATGCAGGATTGAACGACTACATCCGCTGCAACCTGCAACTTGATACCACCGCCATGCGTATAGAATATGCTCGCCTGCGACAGCAGGTAAGTGCTACAAGTGGTGTCGTCCTGGCAGAGAGCCGTATTATTGACCAAGGAGAGATCGTCACCCGACAGACTTTCGACATACTGGAATCCTACCGACGCGAACAGCAGCAGCGTCTGCGTTTATCAGGATCAGAGCTCACCATCTTCTTGAGCCGCACGGGTATCATTGCATTAGTACTGTGTAGTATCCTTGTTTTTCTGGCACTTTACCGTCCTTGGCTGTATGTCCAGCAGGCTGAGGTCTTTGTTGCCGTAGCAGCGGTCACACTCATGGTCATTCTCACCGCCGAAGCCAACCGTATGATCGTCGGTGGTGTCTATCTGGTCCCGATCGGCATTGTCACGATTCTCCTGAGTACCTTCCATGGTTCTCGCACGGCATATTATTGCCATATCGTGATGGTCTTGCTGTGTTCATTCATCGCGCCATCCCATTTCGAATATCTGGTTATCCAGTGTATTGTCGGCATGATCATTGTCTTTAGTCTCAAAGATGGTCTGACCGACCGCAGCCAGCTCATGCACGTCACGATCTTCTCTGCCATCGGATATACTGGTGTTTATGCACTATATACCCTTGCTACAGAAGGTTCTTTGACCAATATCTCACTCCCGATCGTCAGCATGATGGTCATCAATGCCGTATTGCTTCTGATGTCATACCTGATCATTTACGCGATGGAGAAATCCTTTGGTTTCATGAGCGGTGTGACACTGGTTGAGCTTTGTAACTTGGGTCGAGGATTGCTGCTCCGCCTTTCACAGGAGGCTCCTGGCACCTTCCAGCACTCTCTGCAGGTAGCCAATCTTACTTCCAGTGCAGCGAAAGTCATTGGTGCAAATGCATCATTGGTCCGTACGGGTGCCATGTACCACGATATCGGAAAGCTCTGGAATCCAAATATGTATACCGAGAACCAGCAAGGTCCTAATCCTCACGACTCTCTTAAAATCGAGGAGAGTGTGGAGATCATTAAGCGTCATGTGGCAGAAGGCATAAAGCTGGCCAAGAAGGAACAGCTTCCGCGTGAGATTCTGGAGTTTATCCAGACTCATCATGGCAATAGCCTCATCAAATATTTCTATGTAACCTGGTGCAATGCACATCCGAATGAGGAGCCAGACATGCAGATGTTTACTTATCCATATCCTGATCCTGTCACCAAGGAACAGGCGCTGCTGATGATGGGAGATGGCATTGAGGCGGCTTCTCGTGCATTAAAAGAGTATTCTCACGATAGCATCGCTAAGTTGGTCAATGGCATGATAGACAACCTGGTTTCTACAGGCAGATTAAACAATGCAAAGATTACTTTACGTGAGATCCAGAAGTGTAAAGAGTCGTTCATCCATGATCTGGAATCTATCTATCACGCTCGTATCGAGTATCCTGAACTACATAAATAAGACACACTATGGACAAGATCATCACCGAAATCACCCCTCTTGAGGAGAAGGATTGTTTCTATCTCGTCGACCGGAACAAGGAAGTTTTCGACTATCCTCTGCACAAGCATATAGAGTTGGAACTGACCTTCGAGGAGAACTGTGAAGGTACACGTCGTATCGTCGGTGATAACATCGAGGAACTTGGCAAGTTCGACCTGGCACTGATCGGCAGTAATCTTGAACACACCTGGGAACAGAATGTCGGACAGAGTCGACAGATGCGTGAGGTGACCATACAGTTCTCTCCTGAATTGTTCAGCGACAATCTGCTCAACAAAGATCAGATGGCCTCAATACACCGCTTGCTTGAGCGAGCAAACAACGGTGTAGCTTTCGGTATGAGTGCCATCATGCGTATCTATACCAAGATCAACGAACTAGCTTTAGCCAAACCTGGATTCTACCGATTCATCAAACTGTTGGAAATTCTTCACGAACTATCTCTGGATGAAGATTACCACATCCTGGCTAGCAACAGTTTTGCTCATACCAAACAGACGCCAGACAGTCGTCGTGTCCGCAAAGTCGAAGAATACATTGACCAGCATTTCAAAGAGGAGATCCGTCTGCAGACCGTTTCAGATCTGGCAGGTATGACTCCTACGGCTTTCAGTCGCTTCTTCAAGTTACGTACTGGCAAGACACTCTCTGATTACATCATCGACATCCGTCTGGGTTATGCGGCACGTCAGTTGGTCGACACTACAACCTCTGTTGTAGAGATCTGTTATGAATCAGGATTTAACAACGTCTCTAACTTCAACCGCATATTCAAAAAGCGTAAAGGCTGTTCTCCAACGACTTTCCGCGAGAATTATCATAAGAACAAGATCCTGGTGTAAATAACAAGCAAAAAACAATCAATCCATATCCTTATTTTATGAAACTTCCATTTTTAGCAGCGATCCTTGCACTGGC
>JAZUIL010000156.1:0-3414 GCA_045642245.1 Bacteroidales bacterium | reverse complement strand
AGCCACAGTGATATCGAAAGCTCCGTTGGTGCGATTGCTTACCTCGAGTGCTTTCTCAAATACTGTGCGGACATAATGATTAGCGATGACGTCAGGATCATTCTGGTTCATGCGACTGATGATAGAGGTGTCGTTGAACATGGACAGCGATCCGTCAAATTCTGCAAAAAGTCGCTTGATATCGTCATGGTAGTCGATCGTATCAGCGTACTGGATATGATAGAATGTGTGAAAGACACTACCTTCGATGCGAGTGAATGTGCCAACCGACGACGATTCTCCCTGCTGCCGGTGCTGTCGGAAAAGAACGATGCACAGAAGGCAGATGGCTGTACTCAGATAGAGTAATGTCTTGGCGGTCTTCTTATTCATGGTAGTTAAAATATATCGTAGTATACTCTGAAGTTGAATCCAAAAATCGAACTACAGTCGCCATAACCAGGAACAAACGCAGGTTTGCCGTGTTCGGTACCTGACTGGCTGAGTTTGATCTTAGCGTACAGGTCCCATCCGAGAGACACATGTTTGATGAGCTGTACTTTCAGCATTACACCAGCTTCGATCCATTGGGTCGTATAGCTCTGATCCAACATGTCGGGAAGATGTGTGTCGTCCCAATAGGAAGACGCGTAATAAATGTTGGTCAGATCTGCTGTGTTATGTGCAAAACCATAGCGTGCAAAAATCAGATACAGATCGTCTGGCTTCGTGCTGTTGTATCGCATGTTGTAAGCCATTCCTAACTTCAGGAAAGGAGACATATCTGACTTGAACGTGAATTCCTGCTTCTTGCCAGTACTGAACTCGATACCATTATTCGATTTCTCCTCAGCATATCCCATACCAAAAGAAGCCATTGGGAAAAAGCGGTGATGAAGGTCGACCATGGCTTGCGCCTCATAGGATGCATGGTTGGCAAGGAAGAGATCGTAAAGCGGATCGAAGATATCGATGCTGACATTGAGGCCGTTAAAGAGTGGATAGCGGTATTTCTGACCTTCTGGGAGTTCCTCGTCAAGCAGCGATATTGATTCTTCTGCTCTGGCCTGACTACCTTTCGGGATGCTCCGGCCTTGTGCTAACAGCGGCAAGGTCTGCAAGCAGCAGGCCAGCGTGAAAAGCAATGATAGGAGTGCGGAGCGATGCATGATAGTCTTATGTAGATGTTTTAGAGTGAAGTATTAATAAACTAACTCTAAGTTGATTCCTGATTCTGTATGGATCTGAGGGTCGGTGACTTTAACTTCTTCGAGTAAGTTATGTGTATGGGTCACGGTGCGGATCTCATAATCGACCGTACATCCACACTCCATGTCGAGGAATCTGCCGTTGGCTGTGTAGGTGATACGGACGGTGTCATTGGCCATGAACTTATCGCCATATTCCTGATAGTCACTGTGCAATACAAAGGTCACCAGCGAATCGTTAGGATTAAGTTCAAGTTCGATATTCTCGAATTTATTGATCTTAACGATGGCGTATTGCATGGTTGTACTATCGCTTAACGCTATCCCTTCATGTCTGCCATGTGCCTCTATGTCAACATTGCGAAGCGTGCGACTGGTGGTGCCTGTGAACTTGATATGCATGAAGCTTTCACGCATCTGTTCGCAGCCATTATCGCATGATGCAATGCCAAGCAGGAGCAATGCCAGACTTGATAAGGCGATGAATATGTTAGATAGTTTCTGCAACATCGTATTTATTACGTTCTTGTGCCGTACGTGAAATCAATTCTCCGAGGAATCCTGCCAGGAATAGCTGACCGCCCAACAGCATGCAGGTGAGTGCAATGTAGAAGGCCGGCATATTAGTGATCAGTGTGCCAGTACCAACAGTGTTGAGGACATAGATCTTGTGGCAGATGATAAACAGCACGGCAATGAAGCCGATCATGAATACCAACGTACCCCACAAGCCGAAGATCAGCATAGGTTTCGATCCAAAACGATTGAGGAACCAGAGTGTGATCAGATCGAGGTAACCATTGACAAAGCGGTCAAGGCCGAACTTGGTCTTACCGTATTTGCGAGCCTGATGCTGCACAACTTTCTCTCCGATTTTGCTAAAGCCGGCATTCTTAGCAATATATGGGATGTAGCGGTGCATGTCACCATACAGTTCGATATGCTTTACGACCTCTCCCTTATACGCTTTAAGACCACAGTTGAAGTCATGCAAGTTGTGGATGCCACTCACTTTACGTACTGTGGCATTGAAAAGCTTGGTAGGAATGGTCTTTGACAATGGATCGAAACGCTTTTTCTTCCATCCAGAAACGACGTCGTAGCCATCCTCAGTAATCATGCGATAGAGCTCAGGGATCTCATCCGGAGAGTCCTGTAAATCAGCATCCATCGTAATGATAACTTTACCCTGAGCCATACCGAAACCAACGTGCAATGCCGGGCTCTTGCCATGATTCGTGCGGAACGACATGCCATGCATCTGAGGATACTTCTCATGCAGCTGACGGATCACCTGCCAGCTTTCGTCGGTCGAACCGTCGTTGCAGAAAATTACTTCATAAGTAAAGTTATTCGCCTGCATCACGCGGTCAATCCATGCAGCAAGTTCAGGCAGGGATTCTGCTTCGTTATATAATGGGACGATTACGCTAATATCCATTATTCTACTACTTTTTTCTTTCTTACGATCAAGGCAATAGGAATCATCAGGATCATGCCATAGAAGATGTCGGTGCTCAGCTGGCTGATAGCAGTCTCAATAGGAGAGGCGACAGGCATTTCTCGCATTGCATCCAGCGTTTCCTCCATCGGCTGTAATATGCTTGTGAGCGAACCCATAGAGCGAAGTGCAGTCGTAGCTTCTTCATACTGCATAATCATAGCCTCCTGTACTTCTGCCAGATTGCCAGGATAGAGAAATTCATTAAAAATATAAATGAAAAGAGCTTCGAGCAGACCTGCAAAAAACATCAGTTGTGTGCCAAACGTCCAAGCCTGGAAACCCATCATATGGTCGTCAAGGAACTGACGACGCAATCTGCGCAGGATATACCATAAAGCGATAGGGGTAACGATCATCATCGGAGTGGTGATGAAGCTCAGCAAAACGTTACGGGCCGCAGCGTTTTTTAGCAGATATTCTATGATGAACCAGATGCCCATAGGAAGGGCCATTTTCATCAAATAGTTGTTGACCATTCGGCCAAGAGGATTCATATTACTCATAGTTTTTACGCTGCAAAGATACGTTTTTTTAGGCGAAAAATAAAATTTTCGGACAAAAATAACATTTATTTAATCATTTATTTTGTAGATTCGAAAAAAGTTAGTACTTTTGCAGCCGGATGAGTGTCATACGGCATGCTCCTTCTAATCCCCCAGGGCTTGACCGCAGCAAGGGCGTGAGGTTGTAGCGGCGCGATATGAAGAGCTCATCCTTTTTTCG
>JAZUIL010000155.1:0-35162 GCA_045642245.1 Bacteroidales bacterium | reverse complement strand
GGCTGCTCTTCTGGCTTGTGTATTGGCGGTGAGTGAAGCCATGAAGGCGGTGATGGTGGTGCCGATATTCTGACCCATAGCCAAGGCTGCTGCCTGCTCGAAACCGAAACCGGGAATCTGCATGTCGAAGAGCATCAGGGTGATGGCCATGGTGGCTGCAGAGGCCTGAACGATCATGGTGACGATGGCTCCGACAAGCACGAAGAGGAGGATGACCCAGAAGCTGTCGGACGAAATGGTGGCAAGCATCGTGGCTACCATATTGCCGATATTGAGGTCATTAGCAGCGGTTTGCAGGAAACTCAAGCCCATGAAGAGGAACGAGAAACCGAAGACAAACTCGCCGACGCTCTTGCGGTTGGATTTGCCCGAGAAGATCAGCGGCATACCGATGGCGAGCATGGGGATGGCGAAGGCGGCGATGTTGACCTTAAAACCTACTGCTGAGATGATCCAGGCAGTGACGGTAGTACCGATGTTGGCACCCATGATGACGCCGATGGCCTGCACGAGGTTCATCAAGCCGGCGTTGACAAAGCTCACTACCATGACTGTGGTGGCCGATGAGGATTGGATGAGCGCGGTGACCAGAATACCGGTGAGCACACCCATCAGGCGATTGCGAGTCATCGCGGCGAGGATGGCGCGGAGTTTGTTGCCAGCGAATTTTTCGAGGCCTTCGCTCATGATCTTCATACCGTAGAGGAAGAGGGCGAGGGCACCGAGGAGGGATAAAAGATTGGCTATAGTTTCCATATTTTCTATGATTTCTTTGATGGAGTATCCTATTTCTGGGGGCAAAGATATTACAAAATTATTACGATGAGATTACAGAAATGTTACAATAATGTTACATTCGGAGAATTTAATAAAAATGTAATGGGGATTTGAAAGGAAATCGTTATCTTTGCCGCAAAAATCACCAATATGTCAAAAATATTAGTTGTCGATGACGAGCAGGATCTGTGCGAGATACTGCAATTCAACCTCTCGCGCCAGGGTTATGATGTGGATGTGGCTTATTCGGCCGAGGAAGCTTTGCCCAAGCTGCGTGCCGTAGCATACGATCTCGTGTTGCTCGATGTGATGCTGGACGGCATGAGTGGCTTCGAGATGGCCAGCCGGATGAAGCAGGAGGAGGCGCTCGCGGCTATACCTATTATATTTTGTACGGCCAAAGACACCGAGGACGATACGCTGCGAGGGTTCGGATTAGGTGCGGATGACTATATTGCCAAGCCATTCAGGATTTCGGAGGTGCTGGCGAGAGTGTCTGCGGTGTTGCGAAGAAGCGCAAATTCACATTTAACAATTAACAATAAGGAAAAGTGTGTCAATCCTCACGAACTGACCTGTCAAGATTTGAAGGTTGATCTGGCAGAGAAGCGTGTCTATATTGCTGATACAGAGGTGACATTGACGCGCAAAGAATATGACATTCTGGTGCTATTGATGAGCAACCTGGGACACATTTTCAGCCGAGAGGATATCCTGACCAAGGTTTGGCCGGATGATGTATTGGTGCTTGATAGAAGTGTGGATGTAAGCATTGCTCGTTTGCGAAAGAAGTTAGGTGCGGAGTATGCTCGATGCATTGTATCACGATCAGGTTATGGTTATGTTTTCCAGTTGTAAATGAGACATTCTCCAATCGTAAATTGTAAATTGTCAAATCGTAAATGAGACATACGTTCGTTCAAAACCTGGTAATAAGCATCATCTGCCTCTTCATGCTGTTTGCTGCCTCGATGACCGTCTATCTGATGCATCGCGAAGAGTCGCATCATGTAGACTTGCTCCATGTGCGTCTTCAGGCTTATAATCAGGAGGTAATGGATCTGCATGACTCATGCTGGTATGCTCCTCATCAGGATGTGCGTCTCACGGTGCTGAATCGTCAGGGCGATGTGTTGTTCGAATCGACGGACAGCATTGCGGGACAGTCGCACAAGAATCACCTCAACCGCGAGGAGGTGCAGCAAGCACTGAGCGAGGGGGAAGGCTTTGCGGTGATCCGTTCGTCTGAAACCACCGGTATTGACTATTTTTATTCAGCCACTCGTTTCGGAGATTATATTGTGCGAAGTGCTTTGCCCTACGACACACAGTTGCGACAGAGCCTTGCTTCGGACCGTCATTATCTCTATGTAGCCATACTCATTACCTTCGTCTTGTTGGGGTTGTTTCTCTATATGACTCGCCGACTCAGTCATACGGAAAATGACAATCAGGAACTTCAGACACGCCTACAACTTGAACAGGAATATAACCAGTACAAACGTGAATTGAGCAACAACATCGCCCATGAACTCAAGACACCAGTTTCGTCCATTCAAGGTTATCTTGAAACCATTTTGGATGTACGTGCGGGAGGCTCGATCAGCGATGAGCAGCTCTCGCGATTTCTCGAAAGAAGCTATAGTCAGTCGCAGCGACTCAACGCGCTGGTGCAAGATATTGTGACGCTCAACCGCATGGATGCTGCCACCGTCTCGCCAACCACTCATCCGATTGATAAAGAGCAGGTCAATGTGTCTGAGCTCGTGCGAAATATGCTCAATGAGGTTTCGCTCAAACTGGAACTACAGGAGATGCACGTCGATAACTCTTTGCCTCCGATGCTCACGCTGCAATGCAATCCTTCGATGGTGTATAGCATCTTCCGCAATCTGATTGACAATGCCATCGCGTATGCTGGAAAGGGTTCTACCATCTCCATCGGTATGCAGGAGGCGGGTGAAACTTCCACTCATCGCACTACATCCACGTCACATCATCGCACTCCATCGATTCTTCATTTTATCTTTGCCGACAATGGCCCTGGCGTCCCCGAGGAGCATCTGCCTCGCATCTTCGAGCGCTTCTATCGTGTGGATAAAGGTCGTAGCCGTCGCCTCGGTGGCACAGGGTTAGGCTTGGCCATAGTCAAAAATGCCGTGATCATGCATGGTGGCACAATCACGGCAAAGTCGCGACAAGGCGGGGGCTTGCTGTTTGAGTTTACTCTTGTGGGGTAGTGTTATTTGCTCCTGACGAACTGACCTTCAGGCATCTCAGGGTAGCATCGGCCTTCTGTGATGTTATCCTCGAACTGCTCCATTTGTTCACGACGGAACTTCTCGTATTCTGTCTCTTCCAATTCGCAACCAACGAATCCCATCTCTTCTTCTGCTTTCTGTTTCGATGCACAGAAATAAGTCATTGTGGCCTTACTGCACACCTCACCGGCATGGTTGATGATCTCGCCTTCGATGAACGCCACATTGCGCATCTGTCGTGTGATTCTGGCCCTGATGGTCAATCCTTCGTCAAGGGTCGAGACTGGTTTCAGGTATTGCACTTCCATCTTCGACGTCACGCCGGTCGTCTGCAGTTTTCGTGTCACTACCCAGCCAGCGACCTCGTCAAGTAGCATTGACTGGATGCCTCCATGCAGCGTATTGAGCCATCCCTGATAATTTGTCGAAGGTTTCCATCGCGTTACGATATCCTCGCCATCTTCCCAGAACTCCAGATGAAGACCGAGAGGATTGGTAGGGCTGCAGCAGATGCAGTTATATCCCAGCTTGTGCAACCATGGATTCTTGATTTTTCTTAATTCTTTCATTGTAAGATATCATTTATTCGAACAGATGCTCGATAAGCAGTAAGGTCATGAAACCGAGGAGGAGCGCATAGGTGGCTTGTTTCTGGTAGCCATGAGCGTGTGTCTCGGGAATCATTTCGTCGCTGGTCACATAAAGCATCGCGCCGCCAGCAATGGCAAGAGTCATTGGGAGGACGGATTCGAAGCTGCTTCCTAAACCATAGCCAAGCCAGACACCGACGACTTCGAGCAAGCCAATGACAAGTGAAATGATGAAGGTGCGCATAGGCTTCACTCCGGCCAGGAGAAGAGGTGCGATGATGACCATACCTTCGGGTACATTCTGCAAGGCGATACCTAAGCTGACCGCGAAGCCGCTTGCACCGTCACCTAATGAAGGTGCTGCCATGCTGACACCAGCGGCAAGGCCTTCAGGTAACTTATGGAGCGCGATGGCCAGCACGAAGAGGAGCACGCGGTTGACCTGTGCATTGTTGTGATGTGTCTCGGCATCGATACCCGTGATATGATGCAGGTGAGGAGTGACCAGATCGAGGATATTGAGGAAGAATGCACCAAACATTACTCCAAGGATGACCAAGAAATAATGCATCATGTCTGTCCGTGCCTCAAACGCCGGTAAGATTAGGCCGATGGTCGATGCCGCCAGCATGACGCCGGCACAATAACCAAGTATCGTGTCGTTCCACTTGTGTGGGATTTCCTTGATCAGGAATCCTAGTAAGCTGCCAATGATTGTGGCACCGCAAAGTCCTGCGGCACTGATCCATACGTTTGTCATATCGTGTTATAGTTTTTTCATCAATCTCCATGCCGGATGCACCTCGTTGTCCTGGTGCGACTGCTTCTTGACAATGTCGTAGAAGTAGTTGAGGATGGCATCAGGATTATTGGCAAAGGCAGGATCGGTGCGCTTCTTCTCCTCGAAACGTTTCTTCAGTTCAGGATCGTTTGCCATCATCTCGCGACCCTTTTCCTCCATGTAGCTGAGACGGATCCAGAACTCGTTGGTCGGCTCGACGTGGCCGTTGAAGTAACCCCAGTAGGTGAGTGAACCGGGAGCGTTAGGTTCGAGGGCGAAAAGGGCCATCTTGGCATTTGGCTGGCTCATGTCGATGTAGTAGCTGCCGCGTGGATAGGTCATCTTCTCTGTCTGGGCAGTGTAGGTGGTCGAAAGGACAGGAACACGTCCTTCGCTTTGATGTGCCGAGAACTTAGCGCTGGTGTAGCGATAGGTCTCGACCTCGACCTCCTGTGGCTCGGTGAGACGAGTGACGGTGAGGCCGTTGAGTTCAAGGATCTCGGCTACGTTGGCATACTGCGGCATGAGGATATAAGCCTCTGGTACCTTGACCGTAGTAGTAGGAACATGCTTGGTGTAGAGCGGGATGTGGTAGGTCATAGGCTTGTCGTAGTTGTGACGAACCCACTGTGCACCACTGAGGTCGCTGATGATCGTATCGCGCTCCCAACCGAGGTAATCGACCATGATGCTGTCAGTAGGATCGATCTTATAATCCAATGGAAATTCCTGTTTTCTAAACTCTGCGCTTGCCACGTAAGCATCTGACTGCTCAATGGCGCGACGCAGCTCCTTCTTGCTCTCGGCGAGGATGTAGGCGCTCTGACGGATGGCTTCGATGGTGCTCTCTACACGTTCCTTATATGGTTTGTAGATATGCGTTTCGAGCAGGAGTCCGATGCGGTTGCGGAAAGCGGCGTAGCTGGTCGAATAGCGAGGATCGAAGGCGTCAAGGCTGGCGCCAAGCTCAGGTGCATAGGTGCGGCGATAGCTGCAGTATGGGAACATCGGGAAGCCGGCTTGAGTCATTCGCTCGTTAAGCTGCTTCTCGTAGGTTTCTGCGGCGTACGACTTCAAGGCAGGAGCCATCGCCTCTCCATGATCTTCGACCGAATAAGTCATGACATACTGGAAATCAGCGCCATTGGTTACATGACAGTCGATGAAGAGCTCCGGATCCCAGTAGTTATACATCTTGTGCCACTCCTTCATCTCAGGCGCTTCGGTCTTGAGGAAATCGCGGTTGAGGTTCATCAGCAAGGCGTTGTTGCGCGTACCTAATTCCTCAGGGCCATTCTGGTTGATGCGGTTGGTGGCACGGAAGTCCTCGTGGCCATCGACATTGAACACAGGATCGAGGATGAAGCTTACGTTGTTGAGCAACTCCTTATCCTTCCCTTTGAGCAGCATGTCGCGGAAGTAGATCATGCACGCGTCCTTACCATCTGGCTCGCCGCTGTGGATACACGACTCGACGAGGATGATGATTCTGCCCTTGGCACGGATCTCTTCTGGGGTGGTGAGGCCGTCCTTATCGATTATGACGAGCGAAAGCTCACGACCCATAGGGCTGGTGCCGAAGCTCGTATTGTGGATCATAGGTGAGACGAGTTCGAGTCGATGGAAAAAGTCGCGTGTCTCATCGAACTTCGGTGTCTTGCGGAAATCGGTCTTTTCGCTCAAAACTAAAAACTCCTCCATGTTGACTGGTACGGAGATTTGTGCAGGCTCCTTGTCTTGAGCCATTGCGCTGAATCCTAAAGCCTGGCAAGCAGCGAGGAGTGTCAATAAATATTTCTTCATTGTTATGTTTGTTATCATGAATGTTTGTGATGTCTTTGATTATTTGAGATTTACTAAGTCCATCCACATCTCAGCCATGTCCGTAGATATGGTTCATATCGTTCTGGTCACGCTCTTCAGAAGCAGCATTCCAGACATTGCTATTGCCCCAAGCTCCATCAGTGATAGAGTCACCGATAAAAAGTACGCGTTTCCCCTGAGCCATAATCATGACGGGGATAGTAAGGAGCATAAATGCGATAAAGAGTCTTCTGATCATAATGTTTTTTCATACTAATTTTAACCTTTATAAAGGTCAAACTGTAATATTATCAATCTGAAGTTTGATGATGCCAGCAGGAACACGAGCTTCTACGATGTCTCCCACTTTTTTACCCAATAAAGCCTCTGCGATAGGCGATTTGATAGAGATCTTTCCTTCTCTCAGATTGGCTTCATGAGGATTGACGATGGTATAAGCCAGCTTCGCGTTGTTTCCCAGATTGGTGAATTCTACCTTGCGGAGTAATCCTACGGTCTCACAATTAAGAATAGTCGCATCGAGCACCTGTGCATTTTGCAATACGGTCGATTTGAATTTGATCTGTCCCATGACTCTGCGTAAAGCACGCTTAGCTGCATGATACTCAAAGTTCTCACTCAGATCTCCTTTTGCTCGGGCTTCTGAGAGTTCATCCTTGGCTTTAGGAAGTTCTACTTTTATTAGTTCTTGCAGTTCCGCTACTAATTCATCGTAGCATTCCTTTGACATATATTCCATATCGCGATTCTATTTTCATAAAAAAATATCGGCCACAAAGATAAATAAATCTTTCGATTTATCAAATCTTTATGACCGATATCTTAATTATTTACTATGTTTTGATCCCCAAACGCTTCCTTCGGAAACTGATCTTTATTATTAAACTACTTATATTTGATGCAGATAATAGTTATTTACCCATTCTTTCTGCAGCTTCTTTACCAGCGCCAGTACCCTTATACTTGCTCTGCTGAGCGTTGAAAGTATAGCGTAATGTGACGTTGAGGCGATGGCGGTTGTAAATGGTGTGCTGATTCATTGTGTAATAGCCGCAATCCATCTCCATCTTCTGAGTAGCACGCTGCAGCACATCGCTGATCGAAGCACGGAGGCAGAGCGCGTCATTCTTGAGCCAGCACTTCTGTACGACGAAGCCGAGGTTGCAGCTGACATTCTGCATGCGATAGTTCATCACATCACCACGGGTCATGATGTAGGCGTTGCACTCCAACTGCCATGAATGCTTGAAGCGGAAGGCGTTGTTGAGGTCGAAGAATCCAAGTGGCTGAGTGTAGCGAACCTCACGCATGCCAGTAGCCTCACGAGGATCAGCTAGGGTGTGCTTGTCAAAGAACTTCTGCACGCCGAGTGTCCAGTTAGGCGAGTAGCATCCCCAGGTTGGTGACAGCGACAAGAAGGCGGCAACGTTGCGCATAGGATCCTCCATGTTGATATTCTTGATGAGGATAACGCCCTGATCATTATAGATGTACGACCATTGTGTCAGCGCATCATCGCGGCGCTCGTAAGCTACGAAGAGGTTCACCCACTTCCAGCGTACGTTGGCACTTACCTCCTGAATCGTCGCATTCTTCAGCTTCGGATCACCCTGCTGCAATGAGTATGGATTGAGGTACTGCAGCGACTCGCTGAGCATCCAGTAGCTTGGGCGAGCGGTCTTCACACCGTAGCTCAATGCTGTCTGCCAGCTGCCCCACTGATTGGCCCATGAGACCGATGGGAAGAAGTCGTCCGTATAGCGCTTCATGCTGTTCTTGTCATTGAGCTTGTCCGTGTAGTCAAAACCAACGTGCTCGTAGCGCAAACCAGCGCTGAAGTTGCCAGCCTTTGGCAGCTGGAAAGCGTACTCCACGAAAGCTGCGATGTTGTCATCCTCCACCTTCGAGTCAGAGCCAGGCAACGAAAGTCCCTGGGTGCTGTAGGTATTCTTGCGCGTCACGAAGGTCATCTCTGTACCTGCCTGTAGCTGTCCTTTCCACACCGGATAGCTAAATACTAACTTGCCGGCATACATCTGGTTGCCCGTCCGATTCTCAGTCGCATAGTTCGATGCAAAGCCGTTTCTCTGCTCCTCGATGCTGACTTCCTCCGTGACCTTATTGGTCAGGAAATCCAAGTTAAGATCAATCCCGAGCTTGCCAATCTTGCCATTATAGTAGGCGTTACCTTCCCAGCTGTAAGGACTATGGTCGTGCTCCACCTGAGTAGCGTTGTTCCTCTCTTCGCTGTAGTCACTGCCGTCGGCCAGATACTGCTTCATGTGCGTATCCTGCGTCATCTTCATTGGCACAACGAGTTCGTCGTTAAACTGCAGTCGTGCTCCGATAGAGTGATTATCAGCGATTTGCCAATTAAATCCAGCGTTGTAGTTGAGCCCCTCGCCGCGCCAGTCATTGCGGAAGAGCGAATTCTGCTCGATGGTGCGGATCTGGCCATGGTCCATGAAGTAACTCTTCTGGTTAGGAGTTCCATCATTGACGCTATCCCACTTCCAATAATTGATCATGCCGAAGAAATCGACGTTCTTGAGGCGGTAGCGCAGGTTGAGCGTAGCACTCGGGTCGTTATAGCCATAGACGAAGTCCTTGTTGTTGCCGAGGTTCAGATCATAGCCGAAGCCGTGTCCCTCGCGACGGATGGTCTTGATGCGAACTACGGCCGAGACGGTGGCGTCGTACTGAGCACCCGGATTGGTGATAACCTCCACCTCCTTGATCTCTTCAGAGCGGAGACGCTTCAACTCCTCCTTATCATTGACCTTGCGACCGTTGATATAATAAATAGGTGTACCCTTGCCGAGGACCTCCAGATCGTCGCCTTTCTGCGTCATTCCCGGCACTTTAGCCAACATTTCCTTGGCGGTGCCTGACTTCTCGAGAACGGAGCCCTGAATGGCAGTTACCATCGAATTGCCAGTCAATTTCGTCTTTGGCAACTGACCTTTGACGGTCACTTCATTGAGCAACTTGTTATCTTCTTGCATCTGGATGCAGATCCCCTCGCGGAAGTCACGCGTATTAATAAATAAGGTCTCATATCCGATGCTCGATACCTTGAGGATACCCTCTTTTTCTGGGGTGACGATGTTGAACTTTCCGTCTAAATCACTGGTTGCACCCTGCACGAATGTAGAGTCAGGAAGGCTCAGCAATACGACATTCACAAACTCCATAGGGTTGCCGTTGTTATCGACAATCGTTCCGGTTACATCTGGCATTCCGGTGGCCATAGCTGTCATGCTCATAGAAGCAACAACAGCGCTTGTAATAGCTGTTTTCATAAAACTTATCATAGTTGTTAGGTTAAATATCAATAGTCAGGTTCAGGACAATAACACTTGCCTGTATAGGCCGCGTATCAATCTTTTGATGGTGCAAAGATAGGGTGTTTCTATAACACGACCAAAAATTGACAACGTTGTCAAGAATTTTGTTACTTCTTCAGGTCTTCAGCTACGTGTATTACCCATTCGTCGATATTAGTTGTCAGCGAATCGGGGAGCGGGAGATCCAGGCGCACATCCGGCTCAATACCTATGCCATCGATGAGTTTTTCGCCTAAAATGATACGGCGACTGATGGTGGTCGGGATATTGATTGTATTTGGCACATGAGGAAGCTGCGCGTTGGTGACGTTAGAGATGTCGATGCAGCCGAGCGAATTGTCACGGCCATAGAACTTGACGTCTGGAGCCACGGCGCGCATGTCGAGTAGGAGCTGTTCGCCACTGCTACCTACGCTGCGGTCGATGATGATGGCAGCCTTCTGTGGACGGCGAGGGTCGATGCTTTCTTCCTCGATTGTGTCATATTCGTCGCCAATGGCAAACCAAGGGTCTGAAGCATGCGCGTTGGCACTATCGACAAGCGCCTTGATCCACTCATCCTCAGGTCCATACTGAAGCCAGCGGTCGCGATTGTCCTGCGAATTGCGCATCATGACGCCATGCGTCTTGCCTGGCTGCTTGTAGAGGAGTTTCTTGATAGGGTAGTACACCCAGTCGGCTCCACCACCATTGCCACGGATATCCAGAATGAAGTTCGTGCATCCTGACTTGCGATACTGCTCTACGGCATCCCACACCCACTTGACGTAGTCGTCATCGCCGAAGCATCTTGGGAAGCGGAGCAGGAAAGTCTCGTCGTCGACCTTCTCGGCTACAGGTTGCGGATCGTACTTCTTCATCTCCTGAACGTAGTTTGGCCAGTGCATCGGGAAGCGGTTTGACCATCTGCGGAACGAGCAACCGAGGTGGAAGTCCTGCATGTAGCAACACATCTCGGCCACACCTACAGGACCGTACATCATGCCACTGGCAATGCTGTCGTAATATTCTTGCTTGATCTGCTCATACTCAGTGCGATTGGCATTGGTCACCTTATAAGGGAAGCCGGCGTAATTCTCCTCGAGCTCCTTGATGCCGAACTCATAACACTCCACATTATTAATTATTGCGGTGTTGATGAGGCGGTGCAGACAGTCGTTGATCAGCGAAGGTTGCTCCAGCTGAATGAAGTGGCCGCAGGTCTCGAGTTCGGTATATTGCATGGCCGGATAGAAGGCCAGCATCTTTTCGCGGTTGTCTGGCTCGAGACCGCTGTTTTGCGTGCAGATTACCTCGACGGGGAATGGAATCGGAAACTCCATCCACCATTGGCGGTCAATGAGATTATGCATGGTGCTCGATGCTACATATTCTGGAGTCTGAGGCATGCAGCTCATGGCATAATCAGTGATCGATGCAGGAGTGTCAGGTCCTGCCAGCGACTGTACAAAGCCAGTGATATTATCTTTGCAAGCGGCGCCATCGAACGAAGATGCAAATCCCTGTACGGCTTCTTCATAAGCCTTTGCTGCTGCGAGTTCTTCTTCGGTAGGATTATCCGAGAGCTTTGGATAGAGACAATAGACGCCGTCAATGTCCATGATGCCAGCGATGCGAGATGGATTGCTAATCAATGTCTGGCGACAGACAGGAGTACCCAAACTGTGACCTGCGAGGAAAACATAATCACACTTCACATCATCGAGGACCGACGAAATGGCCTTGCTGAAGAAGTTGAGTGTATAGTCGACATGTGGCTTGTCACTCTTGCCATAGCCAGGCAGGTCGATGAAGAGAAGTCGCATCTCCTTGTCGTCGCGGAACGCGTCGAACTGTGCTTCCCACGTGTTCATGTCACAGCCAAAGCCATGAACGAACATAACGGTGTGAGAACCTTCGCCCCATTGTTTATAATGTACCTGTATGCTGTCATCGAGCGTTACATAGTGTGATGGTAACGATTCGATGCTATCTGGTTTCTGTGTGCATCCTGAAAGAAAGCAACTGCTCATTGCGAACAGGAAAGATGCTGATAAAAATGATTTCATTATCAGAGGTTTTATAGTAGAATTGATAAATATATTCATGTTGTGCATAAATTCATTGCGCAAAGATATGGCAAATAAATATGTCCGACTTGTAAAAATCGGACATTATTGATTTATTGTGATATTTTGTGCTTGAAGTTCTTAACTTCGTCAGTTCTGACCCTTTTTGAAAGGGATATCGAGGCAATATCTTGGATCGAACTGTTTCCAGCTGCTGATTCCTAAATCGTGGCAACGTTTGCGGGTTACACATCCCAATACCCAGCAAGTAATAAATACTACGCCGAAGATAGAGAATCCACGCAATGCATTGCTGTCTACATAATTATCGATCATAGGACCTGCGATGCAGATAAAGATGATGCACATTAAGCAAGTCATCCAGAACTCTTTGCGAGTAGCCTTTCCGGTGTTTGAGAAAATATTCTTCATAATTGTAGTTGTTTATTGGTGGTTAATAATGCTCGTCTTTGTTTTTTGTTGGTGCAAAGATAGGGCATTTATATGAAGAAATGTATTTTCTGACAACGTTGTTATAAAAAATGATGATCAGGTGATGCGATTTGCCGACAACATGTTTGGATTTATCTGATGAAATTCATTGGTTCCCAAGCTTCATGTTCAGGAGCCGATCCTTCGCCAGTAGCAATCTTCTTGAGCAGCCATGCCATGTTGTCGGCCAAAGTGCGCATAGTTTGCAATCCCTCCACGTCGAGCTTTGTTTCGCCTTCAGAGCAGCCGTAGAGAATGTTCCAGTATTGAGAGGTAACTACCGGCATATTGGTCATCTGGAATGGCATATTCAGTGTCTGGAAAGCAGCTGTCGCACCACCTCTGCGACATACACACACGCCTGCTGCAGGTTTATTGGCAAAGACGCTGCTACCAGCATACATCATACGCTGCTGCAAGGAACAGACAGGACCTGCTGGCTGACCATAATATACAGGAGAGCCGATCACCAGGCCATCGCACTGTTCCATTTTCTCAATGACACGGTTTGTGATATCATCATCAAATGCACAGCGGTTACCTTCGCATCTGTCGCATGAGATACAGCCACGGACAGGCTTGGTACCGATCCAGAAAATCTCGCTGTCAATACCATGTTTTGTCAGTTGCTGTGCGATTTCTGTTAATGCTACATTGGTGTTGCCTTCGCGGCGAGGACTTCCGTTGATGAGTAAAACTTTCATAGTGTTTGATGTTTTATTTTTATGATATATTATTTATAAGCTTATTTTTCCGTAACCTCTGCGAATCTTGGAACCACCGTGCCATCTGCAAGCGTTACGTCCTCAAAGAACATGGCTTTCGGACGAACCCAAGTCTTACCTTCTCCATAAAGCGCTTTATAGATTACCATTTCCTCGAGTGTCTCGCTATGGAAGCACTCGCCGATGTATTCATACAGATTTCCTTTATAATGTCGATAGTGTTTGGCCATACTAATTGAAGCTTGTTTTTGTTGTTGGTATTGTTCGTCGATGATCTTGACATCACGTACGCAATGTTGGTATTAGCTATGTATGATTCTAACACTACGTTCGTGATGTTAATTTTTTATATCTACAATTTCAACATCGCGTACACGTTGTTGAAATTGCACACGTTGAATTTTAACATCACGTACGCGATGTTGAAATCTCATAGGCTTAATCCTGACATCAGGAACACGATGTTGAAAGCCTTATGAAAAAGATTATT
Organism: Bacteroidales bacterium; assembly: GCA_045642245.1. GTDB lineage: Bacteria > Bacteroidota > Bacteroidia > Bacteroidales > UBA3663 > Liminaster. The sequence continues at coordinate 21,827 of JAZUIL010000155.1, read as the reverse complement.
TGCTGAAAGTCATCTCTGAGAATACGGCCTTGAACGAAGCTCCTTCACCAGGTGAGCAAGCATAGACACCGATGCAGACATCGTCTTCGGCCTTATTGATATGAGTGAAACGGAGGATGTTGAACTTCTCACCATCGGTCGACGAAGACACGACAACGTCACAACCTGTACGGCTCACTTTATACCACATAGTCTTGATATCGCCAGCAATGATGGTTGTGGCCCAGTCAGAACGGCCTTCCATATTGTTTACGCTACCAAGGAAACCTCCTTCTTCACCAGCGTTCTCTACTGAAGCCTTTAACCAGTTGTCGCGATCCATATAAACGATAGGACCACACTGATCGTAAAGGGTCTTTGCATCGCTGAACTCTGTCTTCACAGTGAAAGTGAAGTTCTGCTCATGGGTATTGAGTACAAATACTGGAGCATTGGAAAGATCTGCGCCATTGAGCGTATGCTGCCAGAGATCGGTCTTTTCTTCGGTTGTGAGCACCAGTTTGCCGTCCTCAATAGAGAACTGCTTTGGCTGATTTACCCAAGTGAACTTGCCGAGGTCAAGCGTCTCACGACCTTCGATGATTTCTTTCACAATATCTTGCTGCATAGTTGTTTCTGTCGTAGTTTCGATGTTAGTTACTTTTGTTTCGTTACTCTCATTCTGTCCACAAGAAGTAATCAAGAGGGCAGTTGCGAAATAGAAGAATGGGCGTAATTTCATTTTTGTATTGTATTATTGTTGTAAATACTCGTTCTTACCATCCAAAGCCAGCCATATAGATGAACAGGTGTGGTACGAACCACCTCATGTTATAACGATTCTTCCATCTCTGTGATCTTACTCATCAGATCAGGAATCTGGATGGATTGCGGACAATGTCCCATACATGAACCACACTGTATGCAGTCGACAGGACGGCCTTCGGTCACGATGCCGGCCAGATCGCTTTTGATACCCCAGGTGCCGTTGACCTTAAACTTGTTATAGACGCTGATGAACTCAGGAATGTTGATCTGCTGTGGACACTCCGCTGTGCAGTAGCGACAGCCGGTGCAAGGGACGTGAATGTAGGCGCGGAACATTTCGCATGCCTTGTCGAGCAACTGCTTGTCCTCTTCGGTCAAACCTGGCTTTTCGTCAGAGAATGTCTTGACGTTGTCCATGATCTGCTCCATGTTGCTCATGCCGCTCAGTACTACCTGTACATTTGGCAAAGATTGTACGAAGTGCATGGCCCAAGCTGCCATCGACCAATCTGGATGTGCAACTCGTAGCATCTTCTCTGCTTCTGCTGGCAGAGTAGCGAGTTTGCCGCCACGGACAGGTTCCATGACAATGCAAGGGATGTTACGCTCCTCAAGGATGCGATACTCCTCTGGCGTAGCACTATAGCGCCAGTCGTAGTAATTGATCTGCAATTGTGCAAAATCCCAGTCGTGATGATCGGCAAAGATGCGGAGCGTCTCAAGGCTCGAGTGGCAAGAGAAGCCAAGATAGTGGATGCGACCCTGTCGCTTCTGCTCGAGGAAATATTCGATGGCACCGCTGTCAATGTAACGCTGCATGTTGCTGTCCATCAAACAATGGATCAGATAGAAGTCGATATAATCTGTCTGCAGTCGCTTGAGCTGTTCCTCGAAGACCATGACGTAATCAGTGGTAGCATCGATGTTGAACTTATCGGCGATGTAGAACTTGTCACGATCAGCGGCATGACGTCGGAGTGCTGCACCTAAACAGCGCTCCGACTCGCCTCCGTTGTATACCCAGGCGGTATCGAAATAGTTAACACCATGCTCGAGTGCATAGTCGATGATCTCGGCCGAAGCCTCCCAGTCGATAGGGGCATTCGAAGCCGTTCCTTTCTGAGGCAGGCGCATATTGCCCATGCCAAGTGTAGAAAGTTGTAGGTTATGGAATGGTTTGGTAATCATAGTAGTCGGCGTTTATTTCTTAAGCAGATAACGGATGACGAGGAAGCCGCCAATGACCTGGAAGATCAAACCAGGAAGACCCAGACGGAAATCCTGCAAAGGTGCAGCGATCGTACCTCGGATGGCCCATTCGGCCAAACCGCCTAAAACCTGATAAGCGAGAACGACACCGAGCAGAGAGAGGATAGACACTTTGCGGGTGTAATTAGCCATCAATCCTGCGGCAATAGCGAGGAAGATAGATTTGATCAAGATGACCGGAACCATGTCATGAGGTGGCATGCCGAAGAATACACTATTAATAATAGGAGAGGCCACAGCAGTGAGTAAGCCTACCTGCCAGCCATATTTATAGGCACCTACAAGTGTAAAGAAATAGATTGGCAACCAGATCAATCCGCCTTGTGGGATAAGATGGCAGAGCTGAGGCAATACGATGTTACCGGCAATGAATGCCAGTGCTACGATGTACGACTTAGTCTCGCGCATGGAGAGCGAATAGAGTTGAACTTCCTGCATATTTGTTTATTTTTAAGGGGTTTATATTTACAAGTTATTTGTTTCGCAATAGCTCAAATTATACTAATTATTTTTTCGAAGCCACAAATGCTTCTATGAGTGGCAGACATTCTTCCGGAGTACTTGCATTGCAGCAAAGCTTTTCAACCGGACACCAGTCGGTTCCTGCTCGATTGATGATATGTTCTACACACTGCTGATAGCTGACCGTAATGCCGGCATCCTTGAGCAAAGAGAGAGCCGGTTGACTGATCGTGCGAGCATAGACCTCACGGACGCCACCTAAGGCCATCAATGCAGCTGCACCTTTACCTACTACCTTATCAGCCAGCTGTGCATTGTGCAGTACTTCAGGTTCTTCGTGTAATAGTTGCAGCAGATCGGCCACTCCCCGTTGCCAGTAGCATTGTTCTTTGCCTTGGCTACGGATGACGAGCGAGCAATTTTCTTTCTCTAGTATTTCGATCAGGGTATTCATGACGAGTTTCTATTTATGATCGACATTTTATAATGATAAGACCGGTGTTTGATAATCAGTAGTATTCGTGTGCAAATATAAATATAATATTCTATAATGTCAAATTTCTACTGTAATATCATCCGTTTATGTCTGATATTTTCATAATAGTCTTTTGTTTTGGCATACTATGAGCCTTACATCCTGATATCAATGATATGTCGTATCTCAATCTTTTCTCCATCTTCCAGCGTCAATGTATTCGTATAGTCATCGACCTTCTGTACAATGCTGGTCACAGACTTATAGCATCCGCCTTTTTTATGGACATCAGGTATAAAATAGGTGATGGTTACCAATGGACGTTTGTCTAGCATCGAAAGAAGAAGAGACATCTGTTGATCAAGTCTTGCCTGATCGTCCTCGCAGAGGTTGATTTCTTCCTCTGTCAGCCTTGCCGTCTCCTCAATGGCTGCATCATGACCTGTCAATGCCGCAAAAGGCGCAAACTGCGCGGCTCTTGCCTGCATCGACATACGTTGCCTGTATTGAGGTTCCGGATGCGGAAGGTTGATGATATCACTATAATCGTCCATCTGTTTTTAAGCTTTATGTCCACCTATCTGTCTGTTCCTGTCTCTTCCCGTGGCGCCTTCTTCGTAGCTCGTTCCTTTGAGGATGGCATTCTTGCCGAATTTTTTCTTTATCGAGAGCATGACTTCCTGCATCTTACGTTCTTTGGCCAGAACCATACGCTCTTCGTCAGCTTTTCGTTTGAGTTCCTCGTAGTCAGTGAAGAGATCCAGCTGTACCGGCTGCCGGTGTGTTGTGGCTTTCTTTTCGTCTACGACGTGATTGGTCGTGATGTTGATGCGACGTACCAGCAAATCGGGATTGACTATACGGTCATAGATTTCCATGACAGCATCTACAATGATACGGCTCGAAGAAGTCATTCGCTCCAAGTTGGCCGTGCCATGAGCATGTTTTGGTGCCATTCGACCATAGAAATCGGTCGTGATATCTCCATGATATCGGTTTCTTACACTTGGGTCATTGAGGCTCTCAGAGTCGTAGCTGATGGTCAATACTAACTGATCGGTCACCAATCGCTTGTCCACCAGATCCAGAGCAATGGCATCGGCCATCTCCATCACCACTACACGAGCCATCTTTACGGTGTACGCGCTTTGCAACACCTGTCCGCTACTGAGAGAGTTCGTCTCTGGTCGATACGCCTTGACAGCAGCCATAGTGCAAGGTTCCCAACCCCAAGCATGATCGATGATTAATTCGGCATTGACACCGAAAAGCTTGTAGAGGAAAGGCTGTTTGGTGAGGCTCGCTCTTGCCAGTTTACCCATGGTGTCGATACCGTAGCTCTCCAGTTTTTGTGCAATACCTTTGCCTATACGCCAGAAAGAAGTCAGAGGACGATGGTTCCATAGTTTCTCTCGATAGGATTGCTCGTCAAGCTCTGCAATACGTACTCCATCCTTATCGGCCGGAATGTGTTTGGCCACAATATCCATGGCAATCTTAGCCAGATACATATTGGTGCCGATACCTGCCGTAGCCGTCACGCCTGTTTTCTGCAGTACCTCACGGATGATCTTCATAGCCAGGTCATGTGGCGACAATTTGTAGGATTGCAGGTAGTTGGTCACATCCATAAACACCTCGTCAATGCTATAGACAAAGATATCCTCCTCCGCAACATATTTGAGGTAGATCTCATAGATGCGGGTACTATACTGGATGTAATAAGCCATTCGCGGCACCGCAGCGATGTAATCGACTTCCCAATCCGGATGGCGTTTCAGTTCGATGTCTGACGTCGATTTGCCAGTCAGTTTGAAGCCAATACTATTACGTTTGCGCTCCTGATTGACCTCTTTCAGTCGTTGCACTACTTCGAAAAGCCTGGCTCTGCCGCCTATACCGTAAGCTTTGAGCGAAGGACTTACTGCCAGACAGATCGTCTTCTCCGTACGGCTCGTATCTGCCACGACGAGGTTCGTGGTGAGCGGATCAAGTCCTCTCTCCACACACTCCACTGAAGCATAGAAAGACTTCAGATCGATGGCTATATACGTCCGTTGTTGTTCTGGCATGGCAGATTAATTGACTGTGCAGAAAAGAAGTGTTCTATGTGATTTAGTCAATGATGTCTCTTTCTGGTATGATATCATCTTCGGTCAGTTGGCGTATTACCTTACAAGGAACACCTGCTGCCACAACGCCTGCAGGAATGTCTCGTGTGACTACACTACCTGCTCCGATGACACTTCCTTCTCCGATGGTAACGCCAGCGCAGATGGTAGCATTAGCACCAATCCAAACCTTATCTTTGATGGTGATAGGAGCGGAGGTACTTAATCCTTCTATTCGTTGCTGAGGATCGAGAGCATGTCCTGCACAACTGATACATACTCCTGGAGCAATGAATACACCATGACCAATGTGGACAGGTGATGTGTCGAGTATCGAACATCCATAATTAAGGAGTGCGAAACCATGGAAATGGATATTGAATCCATAATCGCAATTGAAAGGCGGCTGGATGAGTACAAAGCCATTCTCTGGATAGGTGCCGACCAGATCCTTGATCAACGCCGTACGTTTCTGCATATCATCTGGATCTGACTGATTTAGGAACCAACACAGATGATGAGCCTTCTTCTGATAATCTCCGCCAGGACCTCTCTGATACCGGGCAAAAGGCTTCATAGAAGTCATTGTTTCAATGTATTTGTCCATCTTTTTATTTTACATTTGTGGAAGATCCGCCATCATGATTAATGGTTTGTTTATCGAATGACTACATTAATCCGTTCAATTTCGATCTTTTCCCAGACGTGTTCCTGTACGTATGGCTCGTTGGCAAGGTAGTCATCCAGCTGCTCTCGGTTCTCGAACTCCATGATGAGCATGGAACCTTTCATCTTTCCTTCATCATCGAGCAGACCTCCTGCGCATACTACATGGCTCCTCATTCTTTCCATGCCTTCCAAGTGACGAGGACGAACCTCCATTCTTTTGTCGAGCATTCCTTCACCGTCGTAGGCTTTTATTACAAATTGCATCATAATTGAAATTCTTTATTGTCTGATTACTAGATCCAGCAAGTTATTTTTATCGATTTCATCTTATCCGAATTTATAGAACAACGTAGTAATCAATGCATCGAACCATCGGTCAGGAAGGATCGTATGCAAGAATCTCATCGTGGCATTACCTACACCGAAAGCATAACGAGTCTTCGGGTGACGGCTGGTGGCCGCCTTGCAGACATGTTGTGCCGCTCGTTGTGTAGACGTCATCAGGTTGTAGGGATTGCGCCTGTACATCATGTCAAAGACATTGGCCATTTTTCCTGCCCGTTCTTCGTAAGTCGTTCCTTCCGAAGCTTTCCGCAGATGATCGGCCGCTATCACACCCCAATTACTGTACACACCTCCTGGCTCCACGATGGCCACATCAATGCCATAAGGTTTTACCTCCATGCGAGTGGCATCGCTCAACGCCTCCACAGCATATTTGCTGGCATTGTACCAGCCGGCAAAGCAGAAGGTGATACGTCCGGCCACCGATGCCACGTTGACGATGCGACCTTTCTGCTGGTTGCGCATGTGTGGCAATACGAGCCTGGTCATTCTTGCCAAGCCTATCACATTGACATCCAGTTGTCGCTGTGCATCGTCAAGGTCGGTCGTTTCCATCGGACCTAGTTCGCCATAGCCGGCATTGTTGATGAGTACGTCGATATGGCCTTCGTTTGCGATGATCTGTCCGATAACTTCTTCTGCTGATTCGTCGGAAGTTACATCTAGCGTCATAGGCGTCACTCCAAAAGATCGGAGCGACTCCATCCGTTCGGTTCTTCGAGCAGCTCCATAGACTTTATGGCCGCTTTGTGCTAGCATCTTAGCGGCTTCATAGCCGATGCCGCTACTGGCACCCGTAATAAGTATGATAAGGGGCGTCATAGATATATGTTATTGAATCACGGTTTCAAAAGTTCCTTCACCATATTCCTTAGGTTCCTGACCCTCTACAATGAGTGTGGCCGAACAACCAGTAGGGATGGTAAAGGTATAGATGACTTTGCCGTCTTTTGTCTCCCAACCTGCGCGAATGGCGCCGTATTGTGTGTCGTACCAGCCACGTGCATAGGTCATCTGGCCAGAAGGATCAGCTACTGGACGTAAGGTGAAATGACGGAAGCCCGCTGCGACAGGATCACGGTCGATGCCGAGGATACGAGTCATCATCCATTGACCTACAGCGCCGAAACTATAATGGTTGAAGGAATTCATCGAGTTATTACCACCAAAGCCTTCAAAGTCGTTATACGAATTGAGACGCTCCCAGATGGTGGTGGCACCTTGCGTCACCGGATAGAGCCATGAAGGATAGGTGGTTGTCTGAAGCAGACGATAAGCCACATCTGCACGGCCATTCTCACTCAAAGCCTGACAGATCCACGCGGTCGATACGAAACCGGTCATGAGCGAATAGGTAGGACAGGTGACTCCTTGATCGGTGGTATTCGTACGCTCGATGGTGGCCACCAGGTTATCGATCATCTTCTGTCGGAGATCTGTATCGTCAATTACTCTGAAGGCGAGTGGAAGGACATACATGGCCTGATAATCACAGATCTGACCATCGCGAGCGGTGTCGAAGTTCGAATAAAGTGTCTTGCCTGTCTCTGCATCTACATAATGTGATACATAGAATGCTTTGCGATCCCGTGCCATCTGGCGATAGAGTGCTGCGTCCTCACCACGACCAAGTGCATCGGCCATCTCTGCCATACATTGCAGTTCGAAGATATAGTAGCACTCATATTGTGCAGAGTTATCGAGCTTGCCATATTCGAGGTTGAGCCAGTCGCCTAATCCACCCCAAAGACGTGACTGGATGAGAAGACCTGTAGATTCCTCGATGTAATTCTGACGGACAAACTCCATATATCGCTGCATTGCCTCGTAATGCTCCTCAAGGATCTCGGTACGACCTGACTGTCGCCAAGCCTCATATGGAACCGTGATACCTGCGCTACCCCAGAGGAAACCGCCGAAACCGCCATTGACCGGAGCGATGTCAGGGAACATTCCATTGTCGCTTTGCAGGTCGCGGAGATTACGCATGTGACGACGGAGAAAGTCATAGTTATTTGCCATAAATGTAGAGGTTCGCGAGAATACGTTGATGTCGCCACCCCAACCCAGTCGCTCGTTTCGCTGTGGACAGTCGGTAGGGATGGAGATGAAGTTGCCAAGCGTTGACCACTGGATGTTCTGCCACAGACGGTTGACGAGCGGATTGCTACACTCGAAACCGCTGGCAAGCTGAATACTACTCAAGACGCGTCCCTTTACATCGATCAGCGGCAAAGCTTCATCAATACCAGAGATCTCGACATAACGATAGCCATGCAGTGTGAAGTGTGGAGCGAAGGTTTCTGTCTCTTTGCCTGCTGCGTAATAGAGATCCTGAGCGAAGGCGGCGCGGATATTCTCCATCATTACCATACCTTTGTTCAAGTCATATTCCTTCATATCAGGATACTTGACTTCGGCAAATCTCATACGGAGCTTCTGTCCCGTTGTAAGGCCATGGAAGGTGATCATTGGCAAGCCAGCCATGTTCTGACCCATATCATAGACAAAGACGCCAGGACGAACTTCCTCCACGCTTTGAGCCGTGAGTGTCTGTCGGAGCTGCACGCTCTCATCTGGCTGTGGCAGCAGTTGGAATTGTGAATAGTCATCGACGGCAGGCATGTTGGCAGCCGACTCGGATGGCAAGTGTCCTTCGAGGGTCAATACCTGTGCTGGCTTCCAGTTCTCCGCCTTGCATCGACCATCAATGATTTCACCGTGGAAGCGCGAAGAGTAGCGGATCTCACCGTCTGTGGTTACCATCCAGTCTTTGTCGTTGGTCACCAGTACCTGCTCTTCACCGTCTTTATAACGTACAACGATGCGAGCAAGGAGAGAGAGCTGATCACCGAAATGATTGATGCCACGGCTCCAGAAGCCGATAGGTCCCATCCACCAGCCTTCGCCAAGAAGCGCGGTCACACGATTCTCGCCAGCTGAGAGCATATTGGAGATATCGTAGGCCTGATAATAATGTGTCTTGTTATACTGCGAGATACCTGGTGCAAAATAATCTTCTCCGACCTTCTCGTCATTGAGATAAACCTCATAGACGCCACGAGCAGTGGCATAGAGCGTAGCACTCTCGATAGGTTTGTCTTTTAATGTCAAAGAGCTTGCGAGAACTGGCATACCAAAGTGCGAAGGATCGAATAACGCCTGATCCTGCCATGCATCTGCACTGAAATATAAAGTATAAGGCGATCGTAAGTTTCGCACCTCAACATGTTGGATTTCTCCACTACATCCGATCTCTCCTAAAACCGGATAAGCGATATAGTCGCCACCTGTCTGCTCATTCGGTGTGATCTTGATATCTTCGAACAATGAATCATTGACGGCCAGATGCATTACGCCAAGTTCGATTTCTGCCTTGACATGAAGAGTGGAACCTTTCCATTCTTGAGGCAAAGAGAAGGTTTGCAGCTCACGTTCCTTACCATCTTTCTCATAGCCACGACGCGATACGGAGATTTGTTCCTGGTCGATAGCAAGAGCCAGGTAAATTTCACCGGCTTTGTTTTCCACCCCCATGTGATTGAGGTTACGGCTCATCAGGCGCTCGTCATTGCCACCGAAGTAGAATACCGATTTCTCCGTTTCTTTCGGAGTCACATCATAAGATACAGAGAACTCTGCAAGATACTGTGCATTGAGTACGATCTCGTCAGTACCGATCCATTCAGCTCCTTCAAAGGTTGACTGAACGGCTGGAGTGCAGGATAGCAAAAGACCTGCAAAAGAAAGATTAAGGAAAGTTTTCATATTTTAGTATTCATAAAGTCTGAAATGCTGTATCTGATAGGTGTCTACAGGTATACGGACGTGTCGTCCCTGATGAGTCTGGTCGCCACTCAGATGTCTGATGATCTGCATTTTTCCAGCATCTGTATATTCTACCTGTTCGCACTTGGCCAAGCCGATTTGACGGCCGTTGGACTTTGTGTAAGTGATGACTACACCCGATCCGATCACGAGATAATCCTCCTTCGCCTGACGGATGATGATGCAGGCAACTTCTGGCCAAACGGCTTGCTGAGCTCCTGGTTCCCAACCTAAAGAGTAACTATGCTTGATGTGTAGGGTGATACCGTCAGGAGTGGTGATTTCTGCTTCTCGTTTCTCGTTGTCGAGAATGACGGCGTCCATGTCTTCAGTACCTTGGTATTTCAGGATCAGCGGTTCTGTCTGTCTTAACAGACGATAGGAAGAAGCCAGAGGCGATAGGGCAGAGCCAGCTGAGGAGAAAGCATTGAGTTGGTCATCCTGAGAGAGGTCCATGTTCTTCCAGTCATTCTGAGCCGTATTGCTTAACAGCGGATAATCCTCGATAGAGAATGGACAGAAACCCATGGCATCATGGTGTCCGAAGGCGTAAAGAGCTCGCATAGCATCCTGATCTTCCAGACGGATCTCTGGTATGAAGAGAGGATTATTTGCGAGGTGATATTTGTCTGTCCAGTCGCGGTATCCTTTATCGTAGAGGTCAAGACCCAGTACCGAGATGTTTGGCGCTCCACAATGCCAGATATCAATCAAGTGAGCTAAAGGTCCTGCCGAAGGATATTCTCCTGGTTTACGGTCACGGCTGTTAAGTGCTACGTTTACATACATCGGAAGGTCATAGATCTCCTTGCCGGCTTTAGCCAACTCTTCGACATATAGCGCATAGGTCCATGCCTGAAAGATCTCCTCAGCGTACATGTCGTTACCGAACAGTTCTGGCCAGTTTCCTTGCTCGCTCTTGATCTGCAGACGGCTGTTGTTGAGTGATTTCTTATGTTTTGTCAGATAGCTGGTCAAAGCCTTAGGAACCTGACTGTTGTACATCTTCGTAGCATCTTGGCTATAGTCACGAGGCTCTTTAATCATGCCAATCTCATTCTCGACCTGCACCATCACAACGGTTTGCTTCTGCGCGTCCACGACCTTGATATGCTGCATGATCTGGCAGAACACCTTTTTGTCGGCATTAAGAACATTGGCCGAAAGCGAAGACGCCTCTTCCATTGGAACCCCATTGCGGTCATGAACTCGAGGGAAACGCTTTGTATCGCGCTTGAACCATTCCGGAGCATAGCAGCTCATACTGTTCTTCCACGCTCCGAACCACAACACCACTACCTTCAGATCGTTGCGACGCGCTTCGAGGATGATATTGTCGAGCGTAGAGAAATCATAGCGTCCCTCCTCTGGTTCGATGAGTTCCCACGTCACTGGAGCAAGTACCGTATTCAGACCTAGCGCCTTGAGATGAGGAAAGATCCGCTGGATGTCTTCGATGGTGGAGGCCGACGAATTACCCAGTTCTCCTCCAATCATCAACATCGGTTTTTCATTAGCAATGATCCTTGCCGTATTGTTATTGACAAACTCCAGGCGAGGTTGAGCATCTATCTTTGCCAGAGTAATCAATACTAATAGTAGTGACAGTGTGAATAGCTTTTTCATTGGATTGAGTATATGGTTATTACTTCTCAATGATCTTTATGCGACGGTAAGCAGGTAAGTTATGACGGCTGTCATCATGCACTTCACAGATGATATGAATACCGTCTTTATCCATTGTGTCAGGAAGTGTTACGGTGATTTTGTTTGCCGTGTCATTGTCAATCTTCACCTCTGACTGTCCGATTCCTTGCTGCTGTGACCAACAGAAAGAGAGATTATCTCCATCAGGATCGAAGGAAGCAGAAGCATCGAGTGATACTGTCTGACCTGCCTCGGCCTCAATCACGATGATGTCATCACCTTTCTGTCCGTTGACGATGAGTTCAGGATTACGGTTACCTTGTCCTGTCTCTGCCCATTCCATACGAGCAATGAAGTCATTGAGATTATCCAGATAGAAATGACGGTAATACTCCTCCGAAAGGCTCTTTACGGGTTCCTGCCAACTCGTCCATGCATAGGTCAGAGAGTCTTTGGTCAACGCCCATGTGTGATAGCCACCCCAACCTGCCTGCATAGGTTCCTCAGGATTATGAAGGCCGTTAGGAATAACATTGAGGAACGATGGTGTATCGCCTTCCACGCCATATTTGAAGTCAGGATAGAGCTTACCCATGGTGGCATGTCCCTGGATGTGCTGCTGAATCTTTGACCAGTATTCCTTGCCAAGCTCGCACTGCAACTGCCATGCACCTTCGTCCCATACCAGCTTCAGATCATTGGCAAACTCACGTCGCATCCACTGGTGTGAACTGTATGCCAGATCCTCTCGCATGGCCCATACCATGTCCTGATCGGTGATGGTATAGAGGCGAATCTTATGCAGGAAATCCTTCAACTCATTCTCCGATCGTGTCTGCTGCACTTTCCAGATGGCTTGTGCCAGCGTGTTTGCGCCACCCCAAGCACATACCCATAATGGACGGTCATCAAATTCATCGGCCAAGCGGATGATGAGCTCGCTACCAGGCGTGTCGTTATCTGCACCGATGACACCGATACCGGCACGCTGGCTACCCATGGCACAACGTCCTTGCAGATATTCCACGCTTGGCCAGTAGCCGCGCTGCTGTTTGCCATTCTCTTCATCTAAAGATAGGAAGGCCTCTTGTCCCGATCGCTTCATCAGATTCCAGACGTCGGTGCCATAAGCGCTGACCACCGAATCACGATAAGCGGCACTCTCGGTAGGATAGGGGTCGCAGTTCCAGCCGGTAGAGGTGATGATACCTTCAATCTCAAGCATATCTGCATAACACAACAGATGCACCAGCGACTCGGTGTCATCAGGTTCCAGATCCGGACGGCCTATGTCGGTCAATATCACTACTCGCGGCTTGAGTGGAGTTTCCACCGTCGCATCCTTACATGATACTATGCACGAAGCCACAGCAATGGCCGAGAAGAGATAGTTGAGTTTCATTGTATTTGCTATTTTTGTCGTATTTCCTATTTTCGTCGTCAAACTACGGTTATTTCTTTCCTTTGTTGATGATGTAAATGCCAAGCGCAGAGAGTGTTCCTGCCAGCACGTAGTTCCAGTGGAATGGTTCAGCCAGACAAGCGCAGGATGTTACGGCTCCGATGACCGGAATCAGCGAATTCCAGATGGCTACTTTTCCAACGGGATTACAACTCAGCAGCTTGTTATAAAGCGTGAATCCGATCGTCGAGATGCCGATAAGCAGCAGGAGATAGAAGCAGCCGAGTGTGTTGACGTTTGGCAGAGTACCCTCCATCATCAATCCTGGAATGATGAGCAACGCGCCACCTACAGCCAGCGAGTAACCTGTCCCGACAAACACGTCCACCCTTCGGCTCAGGCCTCTGGTCATGAGCGAGGCCGCGGCTCCACATAAAGCGTTCAGGATGATCATGCCATCGCCCATAAACGTGAATTCGCCACTGTCCTTGCCACCCATATTCAACGAAAGGATACCTGCAAAACCGATGATACAGCCGAGGATCTTCCGCAGTGTCATCTTATCGCTCTTGAAAAGAACACACGCCATGATGACGACAGTAAAGACACTCAGCGAATTGAGGATGGCCGATCGTGCACCTTCGGCATGAGAAAGACCGATGTAGAAGAACGTGTAGTGCAGCGTGGTATTGACCAACGCGAACGCCAGCAGAAACCACCAGTCACATTTCCAGTTGACTTCGAAAGAGCGATGCACCTTGCCTGCCACTGCCAAAACGATGAGGCCGGACAAGAAGAAACGGATGCCAGCAAAGAGCATCTTACTACCTGTCATGTCAGGCGTGATGGCAAACTCTGCAAACCCTAATTTGATGAGCGGATAGGCCCATCCCCATACGAAAGCTGCAGTGAAGCCAAACAGGGCAACCCATAACGGGCGCTGGAAGATGCTTGTATTCTGTCTGTTGGTAGTTTCTTTCATGTCGTATACGTTTATTTACTTAGTTTTCCCGAATAGTGCCGCTTTTCCTGTGTTTTTGTGTTCGAAATCGCATTGTGGTCATTGGTCATTGGTCAAAGTGGTCAAAGTTAATTTTCAACACCAAAATAAGTCAAGATATATTATATATATCTTGCTGTGAAAACGATATTTCTTTTCAAGTTTGACCACTTTGACCAATGACCGATGACCACATCCACTTTTCGGTACGCGATAATGGATGCCATGCTCTTTTCATCCACTTTTCGGTACTCAATTGTGGATGCCACGCTTGTTTCATCCACTTTTCGGTACGCGATAGTGGATGCCACGCTCAATGTATCCACTTTTCAGTTCTCAATTGTGGTTGTCTTTTTCAATAAAACCGTGTCATAATTTGAAAATAGGCTTTCATTGACACTTAAAGCACCTCAATGAGCTCAACTTCGAAGATTAATGTCGAATAAGGTGGAATCGGGCCGTATCCGCTAGGTCCATAACCTAAATGATAGGGGATGACAAAGCGATACTTGGCGCCTTCTTTCATATATTGCAGGCCTTCTGTCCAACCTCTGATGACACCATCGAGCGAAAAGGTGATCGGTTTGCCTGAATTGTAGCTTGAGTCGAAGATTTTGCCATCGATCAGTGTACCCGTATAATGACAGCGTACCAGGTCAGTCGCATCCGGACGTTTGCCATCCTCCTTACCTTCGGTCAGAACTTCATACTGTAAGCCCGATGAGGTGGTAATGACACCGGTGCGCTTGGCGTTGGCATCCAGGTATTCCTGATTCTTTTTCATATACTCTTCATAGTTCACTTCCTCGGGTTCACTGATACATGAAGTGAAGAAATATAGACCTGCAGCCACCGCTGCAATCATAAGCAGGTACTTAAACATAATAATCTTTTTTTCTCAGATTGAAACAATAATATCGGGCACAAAGATAGTAAATTCTTTCGAATTTAACAAACCTCGTGCCCGATATCTTTTGTTTTATGCTTAGTTTGGACCTAAATGTCGTCCACTTTGCTTTTTGCGAAAGGAGATGTCTTTATTTTGCCATGTGATAGATGGCAATCACATCGGCTTTACCCAGGATCTTAAGGCCACCTACGGTATGTGTGTCGCCATGAGTACACTTATCGGCCATATCGAGGATCTCCTCCTCAGTGACCTCCTTGCCTAAAAGGGTGTGGATGCTGGTTGGCATACCGATAGATTCGAAGAAACGCTCCATGGCCTGAATGCCAGCTTCTGCAGCTTCGAGATCGCTCATGCCAGTGATGTCGACACCCATTACGTTCTTGGCGAAGCGTGCGAAACGTGGCATGTTCTCAGCGCGAGTATAACGTGCCCAACTACCCCATACTGCAGCAAGACCTGCACCGTGGCTGACGTCGAACTTACCTGACAATTCGTGCTCGATGTTGTGTGTCGCCCAGTCGCCGGTAGTGCCACAACCAGTTAAGTCATTGTGTGCAAGGCTACCTGCCCACATGATGTTAGCGCGTGAAATATAATCAGTAGGATTCTCGAGCGCCTTAGGAGCCTCGATCATACAGGTGCGGATCAAAGCCTCTGCGATAGAGTCGGTGATCTCCATGTCGTCGTCCTTGCTGAAATAACGCTCCATGGTGTGCATGATCATATCGGTGATACCGCAAGCTGTCTGCCATGCAGGGAGGGTATAGGTGCGCTCTGGATTCATGATGGCGAACTTAGGACGGCAGAGGTTGTTGCCATAACCGAGCTTGATGTCGCCATCTTCGTTGGTGATTACACTGGAATTACTCATCTCGCTGCCTGCAGCAGGAATGGTGAGGATGGTACCCAGTGGCACGAAGGTCTTTGGATCATACTTGCCGGTATATACATCCCATACATCACCTTCATAATGAACACCATAGCCGATGGCCTTAGATGAGTCGATAACGCTACCGCCACCTACAGCGAGAATGAAATCCACGCCCTCTTTGCGGCAGAGTTCGATACCTTCATGTACCTTGCTGAGACGAGGATTTGGTACGACGCCACCCAGGGTTACATAATCGATACCTGCCTCTTTGAGAATCTGTTCAACCTTAGGAAGGAGTCCTGACTTAATGGCACTCTGTCCGCCGTAGTGGAGCAATACCTTGGTGCCTCCATACTTCTTGATTAAAGTAGCTACTTTGTCTTCTGAATTGTTGCCGAACACTACCTGTGTCGGAGCATAATAACTGAAATTCTGCATGATTAGTTGTTTGAATTTGATTGTTTGTTAATGGTGTATAGTTGATATTTTTATTCGATAGGTCTTAACTCTCCTGTCTCTGAATCCATGATGTATCCCTTTACAATCACATCTTTTGGAACAAGCGGATGGTTCTTCACTAAGTCTACGGTTTCGAGTACGGCAGCGTCTGTCTCGTCAAAGCCATGAAGCCAGGATTCAAGGTCGATGCCGCAATGTTTCATTAGAGAGATATGTTCTTCATCGATACCACGTTCGCGCATCAGATCGAGCATCTCTGCACCATCCATTCCCTGAACGCCACAGGTGGTGTGACCGATGATCATGACCTCGTTGACTCCGAGTTCGTAGATGGCCACAAGAAGTGAGCGGACGGTAGAGTCAAATGGATTGGTGATCGTGCCACCTGCATTCTTGATGATCTTGACATCGCCATTCTTGATGCCAAGAGCCGCAGGAAGCAACTGCACCAGACGTGTGTCCATACAGGTCACGATGGCAATCTTGCGGTCAGGAAATTTGCTCGTCGCATACTGCTCGTACATCTTCTCGGCCACGAAACGCTTGTTGTATTCAAGCATCTCGGTGATAGGATCTTTGATATTTTCGCATTCCATAGTTTATTCTGTATTATGTTGATTTTTATTTGTGTACGTCAATAACATCTGTCACATGTTCCATCTGCTGACGTGAGTATTGCTCATAGAACTCTGCATAGTTTTTCATGTGGTCGCTATCGTATGTCGACGCGTCGATGATGCCATTATCTGTAAGCAGTTCGATGATCTTTCCGAGTGTCTCCTGACGTGTGACGATGCATTTCTGCTCGTCAGCAACTTTGGCAACGGTCTCATAGAGCTTAGTCAGATTCTCGATTTTTCGGAATAGCATGACGGGGATTTCCTCGAGCCCTTGATGTTCATACACGCTTGAGGCAACGCTTCTGACTCGCACAATTCCCGGATCATTGTCGATGGTTACCACCGTAGCATCGCAAAGGTTCCAATCCCATACCGATTCCTTGATCCGATCGAAGTAGATAACCTTCCGACCGAACAGCGGATTCTTCTGAATATACGATTTGGTGGCTTCGAGAATCATGAATGCAAAGAAATAATGTTGAAAGTCATTGCTTTGATAATAAGCTCTCTACCATCTTCTGACTATGAGGAAGGAAGAATCCGGCTACAGGTCCGACGAGGAAGAGACAGATTATCGTGCCGATACCTACGGCACCTCCGAGCAACCATCCGCAAAGCAAAAAACAACCATCGACACACATCCTCACGATAGAGAATTTCTTGTGTAGTTTGTCGCTTATTACGACACCAACTAGGTCGTTAGGACCTGTACCTGCTTCCGACTTGATCACTACAGACATTCCGCAAGCCAGAATCACACACCCCAAAGCATTGCAGATGATACGGATGGCAATGTGGCTTTCTGGTGTGATGAGATGGCCTAATACGAGGTTGAAGAGATCGATGATCGGGCCGCCACAGAACATGCAGATGAGTGTGCCGATTTTGATGTAACTCTTATCGACGAATAGCAGGATGATAATGATCAGGATGCTTATGGCCATGTGTGTATTGCCGTGCGACATGAAACCGATATCCATCATACGGCTCAAGCCTTGGATCATCACATTGAATGGATCAGAACCGAGGTCGGCCAACAGGAATAACGACACGCCGAGATGAGCAACGGTCAATCCGGCAAATAAAATCAGGATTCGTAATAAGGTTTGTTTCATGTGTTTATGCCCATTCAAAATTATCACGTCCGGCACCAATCTCAAAATGAAGTTTCGCTATTCCTAAATCCAGCTTCGTATATCCTAGCATGGAGAATGAGGTCGATGCTTTCACCTTCATCTTTCCTTCTTTCTTGCCAAGAATAATCTCGAAGAAGAACTTCTGCTGATTGACAGCAGTAGGAGCGAGGAGTGCTGCATCGACACCTTTATTAAACCACTCTGGAACCAAATCGTCGGCGTTACTTACCTCATTGCGACTCTTGATCTTATGCTGTCGATACTTGTCTTCTCCATAGCCGAGTGCAATGACACAAACCACTTTCTCGTCTTTCTCAATCTGAAAAACAGAAGACACTTTGCGATAGGTAAGTCCTACCCAGCAGGTGTTGAGGCCAAGTGTCTGAGCCAGTAACACGATCTGTTCTCCATAGTATCCGATACGTTCATCCAGATCTTCTGCTTTGCGGCCAGCCATGATCAGATAGTTCTCCACGCCCGAGAACACACCATATGACATGATGCCAGAGAAAGCCTTTTTCTCGTTGGTCACTAGCTGTATGTGCAGATTGCCTAAACTGTTACACTCATTGATTTTCTGTTGTAGAATATCGATGACCTCCTCCGAGAGTGGCTGATGCTTGTAGTTTCGCACACTATGTCGCGCTTTGATTGCTTCTTCTAATGTCATATTATTCTTGTTAACTGTGCACAAAGATATGTAATTCCATTCGAATTACCAAATCTTTGCTCGCAATATTTGTGTCATCAGCTACTTTATACCTTATAATCGACACTTTGCAAATTTCATTTCAAATACATCCATAGTTTCATCATGAATAGATGGTTGCGACAATGGTTCTCGATCCACCGTAGTCACGATGCTCACACAGATAGATACCCTGCCAGATGCCGAGATTCAATCTGCCTCTGGTGATCGGGATGGTCAGGCTTACGCCAATCATCGAACTTTTGGCATGAGCTGGCATATCATCGGCTCCCTCAAGCACATGATCGTAATAAGGCTCTCTCTCCTTGACCAGATGGTTGAAGATCTGCTCCATATCCGTGCGGACATCAGGATCGGCATTTTCATTGATGCTCAGCGAACAGCTTGTATGCTTGACAAAGAGGTTCAGTAATCCTGTCTCTGGCAATGGCTGCGGTAGGTGCTGAAGGATCTCTCCAGTCACCAGATGGAAGCCGCGACGCTTCTCTCTGAGCGAAAACTCTACTTGTTGTATCATAGCTTACTTGTTGATTGTGCATTGTTTTCAAACCATACCTTAGCTCCTCCACACAGGAAGAGAAGGAAACCAAGCTGAGATTCATTGGTCATAAAGTCTTGGATCTCCTGATCAAGCGGAACCTTATCCAGTACCAAACGATAAGCACCCTCAATGGCGGCTACGTTTTCAAGTGGGTTCTTCTCTTTGAGCTTTGGGTCATTGCCGACAAAGGCCTGTCCCAGCATGAAAGTGTTCACGCTGAGTACTTCATTTGCCTGTACCTTTTCGATGTCAGGATTCATTCCCATGTCATGCATTCGAACCAGAACAAGGTACATTGCTTTCCTCGTGGCCTGATAGGTCTCGAAGGCAGCAGGGGAGAGGTTTTCTAAAGAAATCATTTCATTGATGATTATTCAGCTGGACACCACTTGCACTTTTTAATAACTCTCTCATCTTCACCAAGATTTCATCCCTCACGCGACGGAACTCAGGCAACACCTCTTCCTCGTTTCCCTTGAAAGCATCAGGATCGTCAAAGCCAATATGAAGTTGCTTGCCCACTTTACCCGTGAACGTCGGGCATGATTCTTTAGCTCCACCACAAACCGTAATGACATAATCCCATTCCTCGCCAAGGTACTGATCAATGGATTTCGGATATTGCTGGCTGATGTCAATGCCAATCTCCTTCATTACCTTGATGCCCAACGGATGAACCTCCGAAGCAGGACGAGTACCTGCTGAACAGACGATCAACGTCGGATCAAGGCTTTGCAATATACCTTGAGCCATCTGGCTTCTACATCGGTTGCCGGTGCAAACTACTAATATTTTCATAGAGTAGGAATTGAGAATACGGGTTTATTGAACGGACACTTACTCTTCAGACATTGGTTGTTTATCGAACTGCGAGAACAGAAGTGTCGGGTAGGACGATTCATTTTGACACCGAGCTTTTCTTCTACAAAGTCGATGGCAGTAAGTATTGCGTTGTAGGAATCACGCTTACAGCAGCGAGGACCACCAGTTTCGGCTATCTTTGCAAGAGCGCGAGAGGTCATAAGATTACTCAATCCCCACGACTCACCAGCGAGAGGGTTGCTTCGGGTAACAATGCTGATGAACATTCCTGTGCTGATGCCTGCTCCACAAGCACCCCAGTTGCCACAAGCTCCTCCTGGAACCTGTTTGCCTCTACGGATGATCTCTGCCAATGCCCATTCCAGATCAACGTCACCTCCTGCATTCTTGTAAGCGGTAATAAGCGATGCACCCACCATGATATGATGTTCCGGCCCATGCATGTGACACGTTGGCAGGGACATCATCTTCTCAATAATATCTATCGGGTTGCAGGAGGTTTCCTTCATACAGATACCGATGATACTATCAATCCCAGTGGTATGACATTCGTCACATACATAATGCCCTTGCTCACAACGCACATTGTTTGTGAACTTACGATGACAGATGGCACATTCCATTTCTATCGGATTATCCAGATATTCCAATGGAGCACCGCAGATTACACATTCTTCTGATAAATTCTTTGACATAAGAAGTTTTTCCTTATTCCGAATGGTTGCACATCTTTGACCGGTCAACTGTAAAGCCTTTATCTGTAGCTGGCATGAACTTGCCTTTTGCCTCTAGGAAACTGACCAGCTCCTCGGCGGTCAAATTCTCAGCACTACAGGTGTAGAATCGTTCTTCTGCACCAAACTTTGAGACGATAGCATTGACCAACTCTTCACGAGAAGAGTAGCTATTGCCAAACATCATTTCCAATACTTCGTGTCCGTGTGTCATATTTCAATATTGAGTTTCATTTTCATTCGTTGTCAATCTTTTTATCGCCAGATGATGGCCGACAGCAGCAGCCTTATTGAACCAGATCATGGCTGTGTCAAGGTCGGGTGCATCCACCCAACCCTCTTCGTATGACTGGCCGATGCGATACCATGCGTATGGATCCTCTGACAGATGATAGGCTTCAAGAGCCAGCTTTGCATCTCGCTTGCCATCAAGTTTCCCTCGGCGATAGATGTCACCAAGGTTCGTAGGAGCATAGTATCTATCTCCTTGACGGATGGCTTCCTTGTACCATTTTATAGCCGTCGGTATGTCAACATCGACATCCAAACCATGCTCAAACACCGTGCCGATGTCATTGAGTACAACTCCTGGCACTTGCTTACCCTTTTCGTATTCACGACCAATGGCAAGCAACAGGTCAACATCTTCGACCGAGTAACTTTCCGTGGTCTCTGCACCATCCGTCTGCCATGATTTCACAATACCGATCGATTTATGTTGTGGTACATCCACCTCTTCGTCCTCAATGTCCATTTCTTCCCTCTCTGCATCTTCCGGCACCAATCCATGCCTTAGCATGTACTGGATGTAGCCGTAGATTCTTGGAGAAGAGGAGTGAAGCGTTACGCCAAATTCATTGAGCAAAGCTTCGGTAACGTAAGGGAATGATTCACCCAAAGGCAACTCAAAATAATACTTCTGGCCGATACTGAGCAGGCATTTCAGATAAGCCACCTCTTCGCCTATGAAGTATTCCTTCCACTCTTCATCAAACGTCTGAAAAGCACTCTTTCCATCTTCCGAACGATAAGGGCAGTCGCAAAGATAGGAGCTGAGCGTATCGACAAGA
>JAZUIL010000154.1:0-5362 GCA_045642245.1 Bacteroidales bacterium | reverse complement strand
TAAAGAGAGCTATTATCTTGTCCGCATCAATCCTTACGCTGAATCTGGAGACATTGCATATGCCGTTCTATACACTTCCGACGATTACTCAGAATTCTGTGGTGATGCGAAGAAAGGATACTTCTATACATATACCTTCATTTATGATATTGAGAAGAACCTCATTGATGAAGGTTTCTATGAAGTCAACTGGGGAGGTCATGAGAAACAAGCGCCAGAAATTACTAGAGAAGAGCAAGAAGATTCTATAAAAGCAGAGCAAGATTCTACTGTCGTCTATCAATAAAACAACTTATACAATACAAATAGTCAGGTATATCAAAGTCGATGTAGACTTACGATATACCTGACTTCTTTTTATGTAATAAGACTTACATCTTTATATTGCAAGCACACAGATCTCGCTCACCATCTGCATCCAATGTCGCGGTCCAGGTTTCAGTTACCTTTGCGCCATTGACAAGAATAGTGTCAAGTTCTGCTGTAGTGCAATCTACAGGCTTCTTGCCATAAAATGCTTCGAATTGCTGAACAGCCCAGTTCCATTCGAAATCTGCGAGATATGCCTGTACCTGTGGCAACGTGATTCCTTCCTTAAGCAAAGCCAAAGTCTCAGATTGTGGGACAAGCATGCCGCCATAGTCACACCAGCGACCCGTAGCAATATCCTTTGATTCCAAAGGCAACTCTGCAGAGATACGATTCTTCAGTTGCTCACAAAGATACATCTCGAGAGCCTGCTGATAAGCTTCCAAACCATGTTGTACCTGCTCTGCGCCGATCAAGCAACCAGCATATTCATAATAGAGAGTTCCTTCGCGCTGACCCATCACTTCATGAGGAGTCTGCTCGTCGATCAACTCCATCAAAACAGAAACTGCTTCATTAATATAACCAACAGTATATGGGTTAAGCATAGTGAAGTTGAGCAAATCTCGACGAGTAGACTCACCTTCTGTACGATGATCACGCTTTGGCCACTTGATAACATCACGGCGAGTACCTACAGACTTCAAAGCATGACCTGGCACGATAACGGTTCGGCCACCGACACCCTCAACGAGCAATGAGAATGGGAACATACGAAGGTCTGCATGTGAAGTATGATGTCCGATAACCGTACTGAATGCACCGACTTGCATTGGCCAATATACATAACTGCTACTTCCTAACTTAGCACCACGAAGCAACTGGCCATACTTATTTGGACCCATCTTATAGCTATGATTACTCTGATAGCTACCAGAACCAGCATTAAAGAAGCTAATCTGGCAAGCGATGAGAAGAGTTGCCTTATGATGGCTCACGCTATAAGGACCTGCGAACAATGCACAAGCCTCTCCATTCTCAAAATGGCAGTTTGCAAAGAACAATGATTGAGTAGCACTGAACATGCGGCCGATGTGGCAACCCTGTCCGACGAAACAGTAATCTAACTGTGCTGCATCACCGATGTGGCTGTCGCTACAAACAATGACATGTTCTAGGATAACATTATCCCCAATGTAAGAAGGTGCCTCAGGCAAGCTATTGACAGAAACTTCGACCAAACGAGTAGCACCTTCAACGGTTGTGCAAGGGCCAAGATGTACATTCTTAAGCAGGCGTACATTTGAAACCTTAACGTCATCCTCAATCACAATACCCTCCATCTTCAACTCATCGGCATAAGCATGAGCCTGTGCATGAAGCATGTCTTTGACGGATGGCTCCTGAACTTCCAGAGTTGCCTCCATAGAAGTCAGGCCATCATACATGATTACCTCAAGACCACCATCCTCTTTAAGGACACCGATCTCATCACCATTTCCAAAAGTAGTCTGGCCTTGGCCACAGATGTTACTGACTTGCTGCAAAGTGACATTGCTACCAATATACACCTTACCGCTGAAATTCACTTGACGGATATTCCCCGCACGGAAGTCTGCAGAAACGCAGACACTCCCCCAATCGGCAGCTGTACAACCTTGAGACTGCAACTGGGCAATCTCCTGGTCAGACAAAGCTCGATAGGAGGAGAGATCAAATGTCTTCATATTATAATAATGTTAGCGAAGTCGATCGAGAGACTTTAGTAATGCAATATCATATATAACGCCTCGCATCGCCATAACCAGACAGAAGATACTCAAGGCCGGCATGGCAAGCATCATGATATTTGTTGATGCATCTACTGTAAATGTTCCATTTCCTGTTGCATGCTGCATCAATGATACTACATAGTCACTATACTTATTGAAGTCATAGAAGAAAAGTCCATAATAGAGGACATTTAATATGGCTGTATAGATAAGCATGCGAAGCTGCAGCTTGCGATTCTTGTAGAGGAAGATGGTCACCAATGGCAGGATGAACATCAACAGCAGCACGAGAAACAGATCCCAAGCCATCTGGTCGATCTCAAAACCTGGAGTCTTACAAAGGAGTCCCATAGAATTGAGTTCATAAGTGGCTTCGGTAGTAGCAAAAGATGCCAGCCAGAAGAAATGCATCGTAAGAATTGCAATCACACTGGCCAGCATATAAATGGTTTGTACACGCTGTAACATGGAATCTTGTTTTATCAGAAGCGAACCAATGGATTCTGCTCGTCCTTATTCTGATTCAAACGCCAATAAACGTTACCCTCCTGATACTCTTGAGTAGCGATAAGTGTTGGCTTTGGCAACTTTTCATAATAGCGGCTGATCTCAATCTGCTCGCGATTCTCGAAAACCTCATCAAGGTTATCTGTGGTAGTTGCAAACTCCTGGAGTTTCTTATCCAGATCATGCTTCATCTCACCACCAATCTGGTTTGCGCGACGTGCAATGATCTCTACAGTCTCATAGATATTGCCAGTATCCACACAAAGGGCAACGATGTCACGCGTTACAGTATTCTGTGGCGCTGTTGATTTCTTGTAATCCATATATCTTGGTTTGATTATTATTCGTGATAGTTTTCAAGTTTCTTTTGTACTCGAGCGAACATCTGTTCGACTTCTTTGCTATACTTTCCATCTGGATAGTCATTGATGAAAGTATAATACTCATCATAAGCTTCACGAAGTCGATCTTCTTCCTTTTCTGCAATAGAATTGACTGCAGCCTCATATCGAGCACGGAAAATGATATAAGCCAGATCCTCACGATACTTGCTATAAGGATATTCGTTCTGAGCATTTCGGGCAGTAATGACAGCCGACTCGTAGTTATTTCCCAGATAAGTACCCAGATTAAGATACAACTTCGAACTCAAATATTCCTTGTAGCAAAGCTTATCTGTAAGTTCCAGGCGCATCACCGCAGCACTATCAGACAAAGCGCTATTTGGATAAAGTTCAATGAACTGGTCAATTTCCTTAATAGCTCGACGGGTAATCTCCTGATCCAAACGTGCATCCGGCGAGTCTTTATAGTCACCATAAGCCACATTGAAACGTGACTCCATGGCATGCTTTCCTCTTGGATAGTTATTCGCATAACGAGCGAAATACTCACCTGCAGACAGATAGTCCTTTGACTTGAAATAGCTCATTGCCAGAAGCCACATGGCATTCTCTGCCTCTTCGGTTCCACGATAGATCTGAACACATTCTGTCAGAAGTGTTGCAGCACGTGTATACTTGCCGTTATCGTAATATACTTTTGCATATTCGTATTTCTCGTCAATATCATTGCTCTTAAGGACACGGTTATATTCACCGCAAGAACTTAGCAGCGCGATATTTGCCAGTAACACAAATATGATTGTAGATAATCTCATCTTATTTTACCGAATTTGGGCGCAAATATAACAATAATCGTCCAAACGACCAAATATTTGTCTAAATACTTGAATTTTTGGACGATTATTTCAGGTAATTTAATATTGAAGATGACATTTTTACATCTCTTCAACTATTTTTTTCAGCATATTTCTAAGCATTGTCTCCTGTTCGAAGAGGCTATGAACAGGTACTTCATCAAGTTCATGCATAGGGCTCTTAAAATAGAAAGAAAGCCATTTCTGTATACCTTTCATCCCACATCTTTTGGCCAAATCACACAGCAGAACGAGGTCTAATGCCAAAGGTGCTGCAAGGATTGAATCTCGACAAAGGAAATTGACCTTGATCTGCATTGGATATCCCATCCATCCTACAATATCAATGTTATCCCAAGCCTCTTTATTATCATTGCGTGGAGGATAATAATTGATTCGGACTTTGTGATAGATATCGCCATAAAGATCCGGATACTTTTCCGGTTCCAGAATCGAATCAATAACACTGAGTTTGCTTACTTCCTTAGTCTTAAATGAATCTGGATCATCCAGAACTTCTCCATCTCTGTTTCCAAGAATATTAGTAGAGAACCATCCTGCCAAACCTAACATTCTTGAATGGAATGCTGGAGCCAAAACAGTCTTCATCATTGTCTGACCACTCTTATAATCCTTTCCACAGATTGGCACCTCCATCTTATCTGCAAGTTGCCACATAGCAGGGAAGTCTACAGTCAAAGCTGGCGCACCATTGATGAATGGAACTCCTTCTGCAAGAGCTGCATAAGCATAACACATAGATGGAGCGACATACTCAGTATTCTCTTTCTTCATCTCTGCTTCGAAAGACTCCAATTGATTATGCACTTCTCCTATCGGCATATAAGTTTCAGTCGATGCTGCCCAAATTACAACCACACGGTCGCATCCATTTTCAGCCTTAAATGTTCGAATATCCTGACGAAGTTGTTCTGTCAAATCCCACTTATTCTTACCTTCTTTAATCCAAGTTCCATTCAGACGAGTGATATACTTTGGATCAAAACAAGCCTTCATTGGCTTAATCGACTTAGCTTCATCTGCAACCAAATTAATGTCTTTTTCTGTAAGCACCTGAGCATGCATAGCACCTTCATAGACACTATCTGGGAAGATATCCCAACCACCGAAAACAAGTTGATCAAGACTTGCCAATGGGACGATATCCTTAATCAAAGCTTCCTTAGCATCAGGACAATCTCCAAGTTTAAGATAAGATAACTGTGTCAGAGAACCAATGGGTTTTGCCAAACCTTTACGTGCCGCAAGAGTACCTATAATAAATGTAGTACTAACTGCGCCACTTAATCCAACGACTAAAACTCCAAGTTTGCCTGTAGCCTTTTCAACCTTCATATGAGTATATTATTAAAGTGCTGCAAAGATAATCAGTTTTCGCGATAAAAAAAAATAATCCTAACAAATTATGATAAATTCAGGATCATTTTCTTTAAAACAAAAAAAGAGACCCGAACTATAGCTGTTCGAGTCTCTGTAAGGTGGCCGCTTCCTACTCTCCCGCGTTGGCAGTACCATCGGCGTTACAAGGTTTAACTTCTCTGTTCGGAATGGTAAG
>JAZUIL010000153.1:0-4380 GCA_045642245.1 Bacteroidales bacterium | reverse complement strand
CATTCTATACTGCTGCGATAACCTTAGAGTTTCCGTGACGTTTTTCTGTCAGAATCAATAGAGATTGGGTATCAATAAAAAAACCTCCAGGATCAAAAGATCTTGGAGGCTGGCTGAAGCAGTAAAAAACTACTTTTAGTGCCCGAGGCGGGACTCGAACCCGCATGGCATGCACCATACGCACCTGAAACGTACGCGTCTACCAATTTCGCCACCCGGGCGCTTTGGAGCTAAGACATGAGAGGGCAAAAGCACTCTCCGATTAGCGTTTCAGCTATGCAAATTTCTCATTTGCGGGTGCAAATATAGCATTATTTCTTTACCTTTCCAAATTTTTGATGTCTTTTTTTGATATTTCCTCAATTTTTCTTTATCTTTGTACCGTAATAAGAGGGATTTCTGACAAATCCAGATACTATCAGGTGCGATCGACTTAAGATATGACTTCAAAACTTCAACTCACGTATATCTTCCACTCCGGTTTTGCGTTAGAATCGGATAATTATATTCTCATTTTCGACTATTGGATGGATCCTGCGCGTATCATGCCGAAATTTTTGACTGATGAGCGCCCGATCTATATCTTTGCCAGTCACTTCCACGAAGATCATTACAGCCGGAGGATTCAGGATTGGCGAAAGCAGAAAGAGAACCTTACCTATATCCTATCGAAGGACATCCTACGCCACCATCGTGCAGAGCAGGACGGTGCTGACGTCTGGATGGTAAAAGGTTCGGCCTGGGAAAATGAGCATCTCAAAGTCATAGCCACCGGCAGCAACGACAGCGGCGTCAGTTGGATCGTAGAACTGAAGGACATCATGGTAAGTCTTGGCGAAGAGCGTCTGCCGTATCGTCTTTTCCATGCCGGTGACCTGAATAACTGGTATGCGCGATTCCTCTCTGAAGACGGCAACATTCCAGAGCGAATCATCAGCGAGGAGTTCGGCGAGATCAATCCGCTGGCCGAGGAGAAGCAGTTCCTGGGTGAGCTGAAGGATATCAGAAGAATCCTCAACGAACATGCTAAGGCTCGCAAAGGAGCTCCGGATTTCGACCTCGTCATGTATCCTATCGATGGCCGTATCGGCAACGGATATACACGTGGCGGACGACAGTTCATCGAGCGATTCACAGTGGGTCAATTTGTGCCGATGCACTTCGTAGCATCCGGTTTCGAATCAGCGTGGCGGTTCAAGGAATTTGCTGCGGAGAAAGACATTCCGTTCTGGGGAATCACCAAAGAAGGGGATGTTTTACCGCTTTGAGGAGGAATTACACCTTAATTATAATAAAAAACGGCCTTTCGAGCTATTGAGAAAAAGAAAACCTCAAAAACATTTGTTTAATTAAGGAGAAAGAAGTAAATTTGCACCGTTTTATGATTCTGAAAAGATGACAAACCACGAGGATAGAAGAAAAGATCTTGCGACAAAGCCGATAGGCAAGCTGCTTTGGCAGTTTGCCCTACCAAGCATTATCGCCATGTCGGCCACTTCTATCTATAATTTCTGCGACTCCATCTTTATCGGACAGGGTGCTGGACCTTTAGCCATCTCGGGTTTGGCCATCACCTTCCCGCTGATGAACATCTCGGCAGCCTTCGGTTCGCTGGCTGGTACGGGTGGCGCTGCACAGACATCGGTTTACATGGGTATGAACCAGCGTAAGATTGCGCAGTTCATCTTTGGCAATGTGCTTCTCCTGAACCTTTGCATCGGTTTAACGCTTACTACCGTCGGCCTTTTCTTCCTCGATCCTATCCTTCAGATGTTCGGTGCTTCGGAGGCGACGCTTCCTTATGCACGTGATTATATGCAGATCTATCTGTTAGGTATCTGCATCCACCATGCTTTCCTTGGCATGAGCGGTCAGCTGCGCGCCATCGGTCATCCGAATCTGGCCATGAAATCGCAGGTGGCTTCGGTGATCATCAATATCATCCTCGACGCGCTCTTCATCTTCGGCTTCGGTTGGGGAATCCGTGGAGCCGCTATGGCTACGGTGCTGGCTCAAACCTGTGGTTTCTTTACCACATCATGGTTCCTGCGCAGCTCAAAGAACCGCTACGTGCACCTCTCGTGGAATATCCTGCATTTCAATAGCAAGATCATCGGCAAGATCATCTCCATCGGATTGTCACCTTTCAGCGTTAATATCTGCGGATGTTTTATCGTGGTGGTGCTCAATCATGCTTTGCTGGAGCAAGGTGGCGCCGATGGCGACCTCTGTGTGGGTGCGAATGGTATCACGAATCGTATTACACAGCTCATCATCCTCATGGTGGCCGGCTTCAGTCAGGGTATGCAGCCGATTGTCGGCTTCAACCTCGGAGCTAATCTCTATCACCGCGTTCGTGAGGTGCTGATCAAGGCCGTGACTATTGCCATCATCATTCTTACTACGGGATATATCTTCGTGGCTGCTTTCCCTGCCGCACTTGCATCGCTCTTTACCAGTGATCCTGTGCTGATCAACTATTGTGTACCAGCGCTGCGTATCAGCCTTTGTACCTTCCCATTTGTCGGTTCTCAGCTCATCGCTACAGCGTTCTTCCAGTCAATCCGCAAACCAGGATTGTCGATGCTGATCTCGCTGTCACGCCAGTTGCTTTTCCTCTTGCCTCTCCTGCTCATCCTTCCTCCTATCATGGGTGTCAATGGTGTCTGGTGGAGCATGCCTATTGCCGATGTATTCAGCATCACGCTTTCGATCATCCTTTTGAGAAAGGAATATAAGAGACTCAAGAGTCATTACGTTGCTGCGAGTTAATAAGCTAAAAATTATCTATTAGCAGAAAGCATCTATACATATAATAAATAATAACGACCTCGATCCTTGTTGGAAAGAGGTCGTTATCTTTATGATTGTAATTGCGATAAGCTGCTTCAAGGATTCAGCTGTATATATTTTGCGTCATTGCTTCATTTATTCTGCTTCGGCTGTTGCCTTGCCATCGATGCTGACAAGATTGTAGAAACGGTAGCCTAAGCCGATCTTCTCTGCCCATTCGATGGTGTGAGTGCCGTGACGGCTAGAGATACGCTCTTTCAGAGGACCATTGTCACTACCTTCTGTTGGCTCCATATTAAAGATAATGTCGACACAAGCCTGATCAAGCGCTACAGGATCGAGCGAAGCAAGGATGCCATAATCTGCCACCATCACCTTCTCTGGCTTTGCTACGCAGTCACAATCGACAGACATGTTATTCATTACCGAGATATAGACGATATTTTCGCCGAATACATCAGCCACGGCTTGTGCTGCAGCAGCCATTGACTCGAGGAAGCCATCCTGATTCTCCGTGTGGCTCCACATGCCTTCTACCACCTCCTGATAACCGGCGGTATGGATATAAGCCTTACCGTTGGCACTAGCTACACCGATTGACTGATTCTTAATAGCTCCGCCAAGGCCTCCCATCGGATGTCCCTTGAAATGTGCGAGGTTGATCATGAAGTCATATTTCTTCAAGTGGTCGCCTACGATGTCGTACTTGATCCAGGTGGTATCACGAACAGGGATTTTATACTCGCCTTCCTCGTCCATCAGATCCACATGAGCCACCTTGTCATAGCCATGAGCATGAATCACCTTGCGATGCTCTTCAATCGTACCACGCTTGCCACCGTAAGCTGTACAGCACTCAACGAGTGTACCGCCTACTGAACGGACAAATGGTGCGATGAGATCAGGAGAAAGGCTGTTAGGATTGCCAGCTTCGCCCGTAGAGATCTTTACGGCTACACGACCTTTTACAGGATGCTCCAGTGCCTGGAAGATACGGATCAACGACTCTGGAGAAATGTCTCGTGTCACAAAGACGGTAGGAGTATCGACTACAACCTTAGCATCTACAACCTCTACCTGCTGCACAGGCTTTGAGCTGCACGAAAACATACCGAATACGGACAACGATAATACCAAAAGAGGGAAAAAATGCTTTTTCATAACTATTAGTGTATATTTGGCTGCAAATTTAGCTTTTTTATAAGATATAACCAAATTTTCGGTCACAATTCAGCGCTTTATCGTCAATTTTTCGTAAATTTGCACCCGACAAGCAAAACTACTTACACGACTGAAGAAAAACAAAATCAATTTATTTATATTGTCGATTATGAAAAAATCACTGATACTCACTTCCGCAATGGCAGTAGCCTTTGCCGTGAGTGCACAGCAGACACCTATCGAGAAGGAAGACCTCGCCTACTTCAGCGAGCAGTGTAAAATCATCGGTAGCGACGCCTTCGGTGGCCGTATGCCGCTGACTCAGTATGAAGACACAACCATCAACTACCTGGCTGCAGAGATGATGCGACTCGGCCTTCAGCCAGCTTTCGGCGACAGTTACTTCCAGGAGGTGAAGGAGATCAG